>JAJDNR010000010.1 GCA_022340565.1 Desulfofustis sp. | reverse complement strand
CGCCGTCTCCTCAGCAGACAGTTTCTGCGGCAATATTGCCTCCACGGTCACATATAGATCACCGCGCTTCTCCGGGTGCCTCATCTTCGGCATGCCGAGTTCACGCAAACGGAATTGCCTTCCGTTGCGTGTTTCCGGTGGGATATCCAGCTTTACGGTTCGATCAATGCCCTCGACAGAAACCTTGCCTCCCAGCAGCATGGTAAACAAATCTACCGAGACGGTTGTCTTCAAATCATTATTTTCCCGCTGAAACCGGTTATCAGGCAGGACTTCGATAACCAGGTAGAGATCTCCCGGCTCACCTCCTCCCGGAGAAACCGCGCCCTGCCCCTTGAGCCGCACCCGGGATCCGGTTTTAACCCCGCACGGCACCTTGGCTTCGACCTTTTTGCCATGCTCCCATTCAAGCACCCGGGTCGTACCCCGGAACGCCTCGTCAAGGGTCACCTGGATGGTATGTTCAAGGTCCTGCCCCCGCCGTGATCGCTCTTCATAGACGAAATCACGGCCGCCGGTATGCCGGTCTGCCCTGCGGCGGGTTGCCTCGCCGAACAGATTCTCAAAAAAGTCCGAATATCCCCCTTGCGTGCCGAACAGTTCTTCAAATTCATCCGGAGTGACCGACCGATAAGAGTATTGCTGGTTCGGCCGGGACTCCCATTGTCCCCAGTTGAACCCTTCTGAACCGCCGCCAGAACGCTGGTAGCGCTGCCACTGGGCGCCGAGTTCATCATACTTTTTCCGTTTTTCCGGATCGGACAATACTTCATAGGCCTCGTTGATTTCCTTGAATGTTTCTTCCGATGCCTTGTCGTTCTTATTGACGTCAGGATGATATTTTCTTGCCAGCTTTCTAAAGGTCTTCTTGATTTCATCCTGGCTTGCCTTGCTGTCCAGCCCCAAAACTTTGTAATAGTCTTTGTACTCCATAAGAATATCCTCAACCGGCTATTGAGCCTGCGCAGGGGGAACCATAACCAGGACAGGGCGAAACAGTTTATCACCACACCGATATCCCTTTCGCTCGACTTTAACCACGGTAGCGGGAGGAAACCTGGGATACGGCATAATCCCGACAGCCTCGTGCCATCGAGGGTCGAACGGTTACTCCCAGGCTCCGATGTGACTTCAATCGCTTTCGCCTGGGGATGGCCTCGCTGCTCAGCTACCTTTCCGGGGATAACGGTGAATCTTCATCACTCCCAGGGCGATGACGATACCAGCGAAGACGATCAACCCTGATAATATTATATCCCATTCCGACAGGGAAATCCCGTTTGTCCAGCATCCAAATGACACTTTCGCATTCACCCCGGCAAGCAGCATCTGTGCCCCTATCACGGTGAGAATCAGGCCCATGAAGCGGGTGATAATCCCGAGACCATCACGGCTGATTCTGGTTATGATCAGCGAGCTCAAAACACAGCAGATAAAGGTAATCACACAGAGAACAAGAAACGGCATCAGGGTAATGACAAGACCCGACCATCCCCCGCCGGCTGAATCGTCCATCATCGTGGCTATGGTTCCCGGGCCAGCGGGGCATTGCCCATAGGCTGACGGCCACATCTGAATCACGGTTATCGTCCGCTGTGTGCACCGTTGAGATGCTTCCATGAATCATATGGTGACCAATCAAAAACACCATAATTCAACTATTTGTGCTAGTTCGGCAAGCGTTATCCCGAACAGATGGAAAATCGATTCTCCAAAGGCAGAACATACCAGAATAATGAGGAAGGTGATGCACAAAGCCCTGCCCGCAATGATTCGTTGTTCAGCATGGTCCTTATCGCCAGCCAGCGCAGCCAACATTGCCGTGTTCGCTAGAGGAGAGGGTTCATGGCAGCAAAAGCGGCCATAAAAACAGAAACCGCATGTTCCATTGTGGTCATTATTTCAATGTACTTTCAACTGACGTTTTATAAACCGGAAACCAAAAACATAATCATGCAGGAATCATACAGATGCTGCTGGCTATGCTCGAGTATATCCTTCCTGTCTTATGAGTTCATCCAGGCGATAGCATCGCTCTCTGAATCGAAACATCTGACCTCACCTGAAATGAACCAACTGCCGACTTTTGCCAGGATATCCTGCCATTTTTTGTTTCCATAGATGGCTATTTTTTCAAATTCACCACCATGTTTCAATCCAAGTCTGAAGTCATCCCAGGCTGCTCTGGCTTCCCATCCTTCCAATTCTGTTCCATCGATAAGCGCATTGATTTGAGGGTTTTTAACACCAGCCAATGCAGAATCAATCATTGGGGTAATCATCTCATAGTCTCTGTGGGTAAGCTTTCCCTGTGCCTTGAGATACAAGAAAAAGCGATCGCCGATCCTTTCGATTCCGATTGATAAACCGTGCCGTTTAAATTTCATTTAATTCTCCCGTGTCGTATGTATGAGCTCGTTTTTTAAGCATTCATGCAATTCCGGCTGGCTCCATTATCTCCTGATAATCTCAATAATCTGGATGGCAGGGGTACTCGCTGGTCGACTAACCTGCCCCTAATAAACGAGAATACTGATTTCGCCCGCGACCATTGCCGAAAATACTCGAACCCTTTCGTGATCCCTGAGACGGGATCAAAACCTGAAGACCGATTCATACGCCCTGCGGTCCTGAAGATAGCCGAAGTCAAGTTCGAATGTAATTAAGACCCCTGGATTGAACTGATGATCATCGCGCTCCCCTTCTGCTGCAGTAGATCCAGATTCTTTTCTCCTGCCTGCTGCCCGAGAAATGGAATGCTTTCCCCCTGGGCCGATACCTTTTCGACCGCCTCACCTGCGCTCGGCAGGTTGCCGCTTCAGTGCGTTGACGATCAGAACGGTGACGGTAGGCACCACCAGGCCGATCAGCGCCACGGAAATTAACAGGCCGCCGAGTTGATCGTAGTCGCCCCGCTCGATCAAAAACAGCTTGTTCACGTAGGCGGTTCCCAACTGGGAGGCGGACAGGGCCAGGTTGGTGAAAGCTGCCATCACGGCGAAGTAGGTCGCTTTCTGGCGGGCCGGGGCCTCCCTGGCGATCCAGGCCAGCATCGGCACCATGGCGACCTGCCCCAGCGGGGAGTCGGCCATGGTGTCGATGATGGCTATGGCCCTGGCACCGATACCGAAATGCTCGGTAGTCCACTCGTGGAGGCCGTAGAACATGCCGATGTAGGGCAGCAGCATGACGGTGTTGTAGATTGACAGAAACACAATCAGATAGGGGATCGGGCGCCGGCTCATCCAGCCTCTCAGAGCGAAAAGGCCGACGATCACGAGCAGCGAGGAAATCTGCCGAAGGGTGCCCAAAAACGCCTCGTCAAAACCGAGGACGTCAATCTGCCACCAGCTCGCCCCGGCGCCAAACCCCGGCACGGCCCTGAAGACGAAGACGATGATGGCAATGCCGATTATTTCCCGACGTTTTCCCGCATCCAGGTCTCTGAGAATGATATGCATCAGGTAGCCGATCGCCCCCAGCGAACCGAGGAAAATGGCCTCTTTTTTGAGCGCCAGCTCGGAGAGCCCCAGGGCCAGGCTCAGCAGCACAAAAGCGGCACTGCCCAGGAGTATATACCAGTTGGGTTTCAGGTCATTTGACGCCCCCGCCATTTCCGACGGCTCGACTCCCAGGGTTTTCAGGCGGCGCAGCCGCATTCGGTTGAATACCGCGCCAAGGGAGACACCGAGAATCGAGATGACGGGAATTACCAGGGCGAACTGGTACATGATCTGGTAGGACAGGGTCTTTGCCAGCCACCCTCCGAGTCCGGCAACCAGGGCACTGCCTCCGATGATGGCAATGCGTCCGAGCGTCTGCATGGTGATGTGCATGCGCTTGATTTCCTGCTCCGCTATCTGATTGCCGTCCTCGTCGTAGTTCGGCACGGCTTCGACAGTCATGGCATCGGCTACCACATCCTGAAGCACGAAGCCTATCGGCGATAACAGACTGGCGAGCACGTACCATTGCTCGGCTTTGAGAAACTCGGTCATGGTCGCCGGATGGCCGGTGAGCCCGATCATGATGAGCAGGCTTACGGCCATCAGGACAGCGCCGAAATAGACGAAAAGCGCCTTATGGCGCCAGAACAGGTCGACCAGATGCCCCAGCGGCATTTTAAGGGCCCACGGCAGCCCAACCCAGAACCCCAGCCCGGCCAGAAATTCGGCTGAGAGCCCGAGTTCTTCCTTCACATAAAAACTTTCAATGATGCCGGTAAAACCTGATATTCCGGCGGCCAGATAGACCATCAGGGGGGGGACGTAGCTCCAGCGCATCTCCTTGACAATGCCGAAGAAGTCATAGCGAAACCAGCGAAAGACCTGCTGCAAGCGAAGCGCGGCTGAAGGCCGGATAACGGGCGTAGATTTCACCGTTTCTCTGCTCCCTCATCCCTTGGCTGGAGGATGGAAAGGGTAAGGATTGATGAGTCTCTCATGGCAGCAATACCATGGCATATATGCCGGGGTGGCGCGGAAGAAGGCTGGCGGTGGCTCTTCTGTGAAAACTTGAAATCGTGGATAATCAGGAACTCCGCGTTTATCCGGGTCTCTGAGGTAGCAGATGCAGCTTCTCGATTAATGATAGAATGGGTGTCAGTTATCAGCCTGGAGAATCAAAGAAACGATCATCCCAGACGTTCTTCCAGCAATAGTCTGACAACATCATTCAACAGGTCATCGACCCGCTGATCCAGTTCATCCTCGGTCAGGTTCGCGATCGGATGCGGCATATCCACAAAGGCATAATCTTCAACACCCCACTGCCTGGCCATTGCCGTTCCCGTCACTCGGAACGGGGCGGTGACGATTGAAACGGTCGGGACTCCGGCTTTTTCCAGCAATATTCCGTCGAGTACACTACCCGAACTGCACGAGCCTCAATCGCCGATCCCGGCAATCGCCGCATCGGCCACGTGGCGATAGGCTTCGATATCGGATTCGTCCAGCGGATGACCGGCCGATTGTTTCCTGATCACCGCAAGCAGTTCCATCTGATACCGGTCCCTGAGGCGTTCGAACAGCTTCAGCAGTATGGTCTTCGAATTATGCTTGGTGTTTTCAACCAGTAACAGTTTCAGATGCTCCAACTTCCGGGGCCGAGGGGCGTACGCTATCGATTCTGGTCTGGTCGCAATGGTCGGGTCGAATAAGGGAAAGTCCGTCATGGTGTTCTCCCGGTTATTGAATTGGAGTCGTTACCGTACCGGTCGCCGATCGAGAGCCTCCCCAACCGAGCAGGCAAGCCGAAAAGGTCCCGACAGCGCCGCCGGCGCACACGACTATGATGTCGTCAGGCCCGCCGACAACATGACGCCAGGTGGTCTCATCTCCGGGCTGCACCGATCCCGCCATTCTGGCAACCCGTTTCAGCTCGGCCACCGAGCGCCTGGCCTTGTCGAACAGGCACTGCTTGACCTGCTGCTTGCTCCAGCCGGCCTCGGAGATGACCCGGAGATGCTCCTGGGCAAGAACCACGACCACATCCCGCTGGCTGATGATGTTCAACGAGCCCATATTGGCAAGGGCGTCGGCCATCGAAGCGAGCAGGGGCTGCGGGGTCTGGGCCAGCTGGTTGTAGACCTGGATGATATCCTCGGTGGCGAGCACCGTTGTGGTACTGTCTTCCAGCCTAAACCCTCGCTCGACATGGAGCGGGTCCCACGGGCTGAACCGCTCGTTTTCGGCAAAGCAGAACGATATTTTTGCCGGTGTCCCTATGGTCGATCGATCCAGTGCCCCCGGTCTGGTGTTGAGGCTGTTCATCATCAGCAGCCGGAGGGCTCGGCCGATCGTCATGTTGGCCCGATTGCCGGGGCCGAAAAGGTTTTCTCCGGAGTTGATGTTCAGCTCGTTGACGATCGGGCCGTTTACGATGACGGTAAGGGCCGCCCCGCCGGTGCTCGTGGCCATGCCGTGGTAGTTGAAATCGG
>JAJDNR010000220.1 GCA_022340565.1 Desulfofustis sp. | reverse complement strand
TAAATGGTCTTCAGAATGACCCGATGCTTGAGGTTGTCGATGCATCTCAACAGCCGGTGCACTTCTTCCATGGACAGCACGGCCGGCAGTTTCTTGCCCAGGCGACGCGGCGGCAGGCCGAAGCGGTCGTCGACTTTCCAGCCGCAGATATGGCGGTAGAAATAGGTGATACCCGCCAGATAGGCCTTGCATGACGAGTGCGCCAGTTTCTTCTCCAGCAGCAGGTGTTGGAAGTAGTCCCGCACCTGATCGTTGCTCAGATGTTCCGGGGACGTCTGGTAGTGGGTGGGCAGGCAGCGGACAGCGCTGATATAGCCCTTCTGGGTCTCTTTGGTGAGCCCGAACAGTTCCATGTGGTCGATGAATTTGTCTTTGATTGGATGAGCCATGATCTGCCTCCCTGGTTGAATGAATAGGAAAACCGCTGATCTTTCCTATCTACCAGATGGGCAGGTATGGCAAAATTGATTATCATGGAGGTGTCGGAAAGGCGGGGCTTATTCTGTTATAGGAGGCGTGTGGAGTTGTTGTTTCCGCGGAGCAGAGCGGAGCGGTTCAGTTCTTCCTGATATGTTACCGAATCCCAGATCACTCCAATTGAAGAGATTCGTTTTGGCAGTGTTAACTGTTTAGGAAAATCTGAAAATTCAACTTCTTCCTGTCTATCTACAATCCTGCAAATAAAAAGGGCGGCCAGCACGAAGCCGAACCGCCCGATCCCCCTTTTCTCTGAGTACAGTATCAGGGTGAGTTTACAATTTTCTTAAATCCTCAAAAACGTACATTTTTGCTGGGTATAGTGCTGGGCAAAAACAAAAAGGGTTTCAGCCGATTTGACTAAAACCCTTAATTTTACTGGCGGAGCGGACGGGACTCGAACCCGCGACCTCCGGCGTGACAGGCCGGCATTCTAACCGACTGAACTACCGCTCCATGCGTGTGGGGAAGATGTGGTGGGCGGAACAGGGATCGAACCTGTGACCCTCGGCTTGTAAGGCCGATGCTCTCCCAGCTGAGCTACCCGCCCGGAAAATCGTGTGGTGTATTTACCAACTTAACCCACCTCAGTCAAGCAAAATATCATTGAGTAGTGTTATGTTCAGACAGGGTTATATCGTTGTATACCGTACTGATTCCGATGTCTTTGAACAGCCTTTCACCCTCTTCGAGAATCAAAGCCTGTTCGAGTACTTCATCCATGTGTTCGACCAGGGTGATCGACAGTTTTTTGCGGATTTTCATCGGCACATCGTTGAGATTGCGTTCGTTGTCCTTGGGCACCAGGACATTCACGATGTTCCCGCGATTGGCCGCCAGCAGCTTCTCGGTGAGGCCGCCGATGGGCAGGACCCTGCCCCTGAGCGTAATCTCACCGGTCATCGCGAGGTGGTGCTTCACCGGCTTCTGGATCAGGGCTGAGGTGATAGCCGTGGCGATGGTGATGCCTGCAGAAGGTCCGTCTTTCGGGATCGCACCTTCAGGGACATGCACGTGGATATCGAGCTTCTGGTAGAAATCAGGCTCGAGTCCGAGGCGCTCGGCCCGCGAACGAACGTAGGACAGCGCTGCCTGAGCACTCTCCTGCATCACATCACCGAGCTTGCCGGTGATGATCAGTTTCCCCGAGCCGGCCATCAGCGTCGTCTCAATCTGCAGCAGGTCGCCGCCGAACTCGGTCCAGGCAAGACCGGTGGAAAGACCTATGCGTCCGCTTTCCTCGGCAAGGCCGTATCGATATTTGGGGGTGCCGAGATAGGTGCTGACGGTCTGGAAGGTGAGCCGATATGTTTTATCTTTGAGATCTCTTTTCAACCGATCCCTGGCGATCTTCCGGCAGATCGATGCGATGTTTCTTTCCAGATCGCGCACCCCGGCTTCTTTTGTGTAGCGTCTGACGATCTCGAGAATAGCCCCGTCGGTAAGGGATATGTCTCCCGGTTTGAACCCGTTCGCGTCGATCTGCTTCGGTATCAGGAATCCATCGGCGATCTTGAGCTTTTCTTCCTCGGTATACCCGCTGATCTGAATGATCTCCATGCGATCCTGCAGCGGAGCCGGAATTCCGTGCAGGTTGTTGGCGGTGGTGATGAAGAATACCTCCGACAGGTCGTAATCGAGATCGAGGTAGTGATCGTTGAACGCCACGTTCTGCTCCGGATCGAGCACTTCGAGCAGCGCCGAAGACGGGTCGCCGCGAAAATCCATGGACATCTTGTCCACTTCATCGAGGCAGAATACCGGATTGGAGACGCCGGCCCGCTGCATCGACTGAATAATCTTGCCCGGCAGCGCTCCGATGTAGGTTCTGCGATGGCCTCTGATTTCGGCCTCGTCTCTCACCCCGCCGAGCGACAGGCGGACGAACTTGCGATTCAGCGACCGGGCCACGGAACGACATATCGAGGTTTTACCGACTCCAGGCGGACCGACCAGGCAGAGGATCGGTCCCTTGATCTTTTTCACCTGGGCCTGAACGGCTAGGTATTCGAGGATCCGCTCCTTGGGCTTGTTGAGTCCGTAATGGTCCTCGTTGAGAATGTCTTCCGCCCTGTTGATATCCAGTACCGAACGGCTCTTTTTCTTCCACGGCAGGCTCAGGATGGTGTCGATGTAGTTGCGGACCACCGTTGTTTCCGCCGACATCGGCGGCATGTTCTTGAGTTTTTTGAATTCCTTGGTGATCTTTTCACGGGCGAGCTTGGGAAGCTTTTTCTTACTGATCGCCTCTTCGAGTTCGGCCAGTTCATCGAGTCCTTCCTCTCCCTGGCCCATCTCGCTTTGGATTTCCCTGACCTTCTCGCCCAGGTAATAGTTGCGCTGGGTTTTGTTCATGCGAGCCTTGACCCGCGCGTTGATCTCTTTTTCCAGTTCGGCAAGTTCGATTTCTCGTGTAAGGATGTCGAGAATCCTCTCAATCCGGTCCGTCAACCCGACCAGTTCGAGAATTTCCTGCTTCTCTGAGGCTTTCAGCGGCAGATGCGCACAGATCACATCGACGAGCTTATAGGGGTTGTCGATGGACTGTACCGACTTGACAACTTCCTTGGCAATCTTGTTATTGGTTGCGGTATATGCATCGAACGCCTTTCTGAGTTCACGCTCATAGGCGGTCTCTTCGCCTGCCGGTATCTGTTCCTCGAAAAACTCCATGAGTTCGACCTGCATGAATTGGTCGTGGGGAACATAGGAGATGATTTTCGCCCGCTTCTTGCCTTCGACCAGCGCCTTGATGGTCCCGTCCGGGAGCCGCAGCAGCTGCATCACGCTGGCGAGCGTGCCGACACGATGGATGCCGGCCGGTCCTGGTTCGTCCTCTCCTGCGTTTATCTGGGTGACGAGAAATATTTCGGTTCGCTTTTCCATGGCATCCTCGAGCGCCTGGATCGACTGTTTTCTGCCGACCACCAGCGGGGCCACCATATGGGGAAAAATTACGATGTCGCGCAGCGGCATCAGCGGGTACAACTTGGTTTCCGAAATCGCGTTACTCATATGTTGTCTCTAAGATGACCTGACCAATCAGGCGCTTTTCCTTTCATCGTCGGTTGCCGTGTTCTGGTACAGGATGACCGGATAATCCCCGTTGGTGATCACCTGTTCGCTGATCACGCATTCCTGCACGTTTTTCTTTGAGGGAAGATCGTACATCACGTCGAGCATCGCCTCCTCGAGAACCGACCGCAATCCCCGTGCACCGGATTTCCTGGCCAGCGCCTTTTTGGCAATGGCGGTGAGCGATCCTTCGGTGAAGCGCAACTGGATGTTCTCGAACTGGAACAGTTTCTGGTATTGTTTGGTGAGCGCATTCCTGGGTTCCCTGAGAATGCGGACCAGGTCGTTCTCGTCGAGTTCGGACATCGTCGCGATAACCGGCAACCTTCCCACCAGTTCCGGTATTAGTCCGAATTTGAGAAGATCCTCAGGCTGAACCGAGGCGAGAATCTCTCCGATTTCCTTCTTTTTCTCGCTGACGATCTGGGCGGTCATGCCGATTGATTTGGTTCCCGATCTTCGCTTGATCACCGTGTCGAGACCGACAAAGGCCCCGCCGACGATGAAAAGGATATTGGTGGTGTCGATCTTGATCAATTCCTGCTGCGGATGTTTGCGGCCGCCCTTGGGCGGAATGGAGGCAATGGTGCCCTCGATGATTTTGAGCAGGGCCTGCTGGACGCCTTCACCCGACACGTCCCTGGTAAGCGACGGGCTGTCCGACTTACGGGCGATCTTGTCGATCTCGTCGATATAGATGATGCCCCGCTCGGCTTTCTCGATATCGTAATCAGCCGCCTGCAGCAGGTTGACGAGGATGTTCTCGACATCTTCGCCAACATAGCCGGCTTCGGTCAGGGTCGTCGCATCAGCGATGCAGAATGGAACCTGCAACACTTTGGCGAGGGTCTGGGCGATCAGCGTCTTGCCTGAACCGGTTGGGCCGATGAGGATGATATTCGATTTCTGCAGCTCGACGTCGTCGTCATCGGTCGGCGCATCGATTCGTTTATAGTGGTTGTGCACCGCCACCGACAGGATCTTTTTGGCCCTGCCCTGCCCGATCACGTATTGATCGAGGTATTCATTGATTTCGACAGGCTTGAGCGTCCCTGGATGAAAGCGTTCGTTCGGATCGATCTTGTCGATCGACTCGTCTTCGAGAACGATCTCGTTGCAGAGTTCGATGCATTCGTCGCAGATGTAAACATCCGGCCCGGCGATCAGCTTCTCGACTTCATCCTGGTTCTTTCCGCAGAACGAACATTTGCAGTCCGGTTCTCTTGGATCGAAATCACTCATTGCTTTCCTTCCTCGCGCGATTCTTCCCGTTTGACAAGTACCCTGTCTATTATACCATACTTTTTGGCTTCCTCGGCGCTCATAAAATGGTCGCGCTCGGTGTCCGCGGCAATCTTCTTGACCGTATGACGGGTGTGGCGTGCCAGTATTTTGTTGAGATCTTCGCGCATCCTGAGAATTTCACGGGCATGAATATCGATATCGGTAGCCTGCCCCTGATATCCGCCCATCGGCTGATGGATCATAATTCTCGAGTTCGGCAGGGCATACCGTTTTCCCTCGGTACCGGCGGCCAGCAGCAGTGCCCCCATGGAGGCGGCCTGGCCCATGCAGAGCGTGGCAATATCACATTTCACGAACTGCATGGTATCGTATATGGCCATTCCGGAGCTTACGATGCCGCCCGGTGAGTTTATATAAAAGGTAATGTCTTTATCGGGATCTTCAGCCTCTAAAAAGAGCAATTGGGCAATAATTACGTTCGACACATCGTCGTTAATCGCCGAACCCAGGAAAATGATGCGCTCCTTGAGCAGACGAGAATAGATGTCGTAGGCCCGTTCACCTCTCGGGCTCTGTTCCACCACCATCGGTACCAAATTCATAGCGTATCCCTTGAAATGGTTCGACTGCAAGAGGCCAGGCCCATTGCAGTCGATTTGAGATTTATCATATGGTAAAGCGGATGCTGAATTAATCAACCGGCTCCGAATGTTTTCGGGCCCGGCGGGGTCTCCGGTCCAAGAAACAATCACTCCTCGCTGGTTTCTCCCGCATCTGGGGCCGCTTCCGCGGCTTCTTCTTGCTTATCAACAACCGTTTCCCGGGGTTTTACAAAAGTCGATGCGTTTTTCAGGAAATTGAGGATTTTCTCGTTGAGCACCTCGTTCATCAGCGGCAGCAGATCATCGCGGTTCCTGAAGAACTCTTTTACCTTGTCAGCCGGCATATGGTACTGATCGCCGATCCGCTTGAACGTGGACTCGAGGTCCTCGTCGTTGACTTTGATCTCTTCAACCTCGGCGATCTTCTTGAGGATGAAATCCCCGGTAACCCGCTGGATTGCGACGGGCCTGTTGTCTTCCTCGAGCTTTTCACGGCTCAGGCCGGCAATCTCGAGATTCATGCCGTTTTTTTCGAGCCGTTCCTCGGTCTGCTTGATCATCTGTTCTATCTCAAAACGCACCAGCCGCTCCGGCACGTCGAACTGATGATTTTCCAGCAGTTTCTGCATGATCCGGTCATTCAGCTGGCCCTCCGCGACGCTCCGCTTCTCGGCTTCCAGACGTTCGCGAATCATTGCCTTGAGATCGTCAAGGGTGTTGAACTCATCATTGACATCCTTGGCGAACTCATCATCGAGCTCGGCCAGCACCCGCTCCTTGATATCTTTCACTTTGGTTCTGAACTCCACCGTTTTGCCGGCGAGCATCGGGTTGGGATGGGTCTCCGGGAAATCGACTTCATGACTCGCCTCCTCTCCCGGCTTCATGCCGACCAGTTTCCCTTCGAATTCAGGCCCCATCTGCCCTTTGCCGACATCTATTGAAAAATCTTCATTCTTCACGTGCTTCATCGGGTTCCCCTTGTAGAAACCCTGGTAGTCGACCACGACCACATCGTTCATCTGCACCGGGCGGTCCTCGACGGTCCTGAGAACCGCCATATCGCGCTGAATTCTGGACAGTTCGAAATCGATCGCAGCTTCGTCGACAGAGCTTTCGACTTCTTCGATCTCGAGACCCTTGTATTCGCCGAGTTCAAATTCGGGACGTACATCGACCCGGGCGACATAAGTGAAGCTCCCGTCTTCGTTGAAGGACGGGTCTCCAATTTCGGGATGGACCACCGGGTCGAAGTCCTGCTTTTCGATTACATCGAAATAGGTGTCCTGGACAAGCTGTTCGCCGACCTCGGCCTCCACCTGCGGCTTATAGGTCTTTTCGATGACGGAGCGCGGCACCTTTCCCCTCCGGAACCCCTTCATCTTCACATCCTTCTGGAGCTTCGCATAGGCCTTTTCGATTCGTTTCCGGACATCGTCGGCAGGCAGGGTTATCGTTACTTTTTTAGTCAATCCACTTACTTCTTCAACTTTTACATCCATGAGTAGTCATCCTTCGATTGTTTATCACAACGTCTATAGTTTGGTGCGAGAGGAGGGACTCGAACCCACACATCAGAGATACTGGTTCCTAAGACCAGCGCGTCTACCAATTCCGCCACTCTCGCACTGATGGTGTTTACAATTCTTTGTCGGTAAATCCCTACGTTAGTAAGTATCGAATCAGGCCGCGTCAACCGTCGCCGACTCAAGCCAAAAAATTAAGAACCTTGCATATTAGCATTAATTTATGAGATATACTACCTTATTATTACTGAGAATGGCGCGTTCTTGCCTTGTCAAAGATTGGCAAAGTGGCTATTTTGCCGAGTAATCAGAATTTCTGATTCGACGCTGTTTAAATCAACCACGAGAGGTCGTTTATGGGTATCTCACGTAATCAGCAAAGACTGTTTTCCGCGGTTCTTGGAGCAGTCTTGGCCTCGGTGCCGGTCACGGCGCTGACCGCAACCCAGCAGGGCTCTCCGGACCTGCTGTTCGAGCAGAACCGGAGCTGGCAGCTGCCCGAAAAACCTGCCGACATGGTTCAATCCGTCGACGGCAAATATGTCTTTATTCTTACTGAGAACCACAAGCTGCTCATCTATGAAGCAAACGGCGTGCTGAAGGGGAG
>JAJDNR010000217.1 GCA_022340565.1 Desulfofustis sp. | reverse complement strand
CCGGCCAGCTCCTGGGCCGATGCGAGGATCTGACCGTTTCTATACTCCGCCACCAATAATGCTTTCATCGGATCACCTCGTCATCGTGAAAGAACGGTTGTTTTTTCTTGTAAGATCTGCACCAGCCTGTCGGCAAGCTCGCCGACATCGCCTTCCAGCACGATACCGCCGCCTTTTTTCTCCGGGAAGTAGAGCTTGGTTGTCTGCTGGCGGGCATCGGCCCGGAGCAGCTCCGCGACCGGCACCGAAAGCAGCTCCTTCTTCTTGGCTTTCATGATGTTGGGGAGGGTCGGATAGCGCGGTTTGTTCAAGCCGAGCTGACAGGTGAACAGCGCCGGAGTGTTGACCTTGACCCGGGCCTTGACCCCGCCTTCCAGTTCCCGTTTGGCGGAAACGACCCCACCGTCACAGGAGAAATCGACGATGGTGGTGACACTCGGCATACCCAGAATTTCCGCGGTGAGCACCCCCACCTGGCCGCTGCCGCGGTCCTGGGACTGCATACCGGTGAAGATCACGTCGAACCCCTTGTCTTGTGCAAAGGCTGCGATCACTGAGGCGATCTGCAGGGGCTCCTTGCCCGCCGCCTGGTCGTCGGACACATGCAGGCCGCGGTCACACCCCATCGCCAGGGCCTTCTTCATGGTCTCCTTGACCTTGTCGGAACCGATGCTGAGGACCGTTATGTCGCCCTGGCCTAGCTGCTCTTTGAGACGAACTGCCTGTTCGACCGCATATTCGTCGTACTCGTTCATGCGCCAGGCGAGGTCGGAGGTGTCGTACCAGGTACCTGCGGCGTCGACCTTGAATTTCGATTCCATATCCGGAACCTGTTTGATGCACACTAGAATCTTCATGCTGTCCTTCCTTCAGGTTGCTCAGCGGGTCAGGGAGGCCCCGATGACCAGCCGCTGAATTTCACTTGTCCCTTCGTAAATCTCGGTGATCTTGGCGTCACGCATCATCCGCTCCACCGGGAATTCGCGCGTATAGCCGTAACCGCCCAGAATCTGAACCGCCTGGGTGGTCACCTTCATGGCCGTCTCGCTGGCCATCAGCTTGGCCATCGCCGACGCCTGTGAGTAGGGCAGACCGGCGCTGGCCCGGTAGGCGGCGTTGTAGACGAGCAGTCTGGACGCCTCGATCTGGGTGGCCATGTCGGCCAGCTGAAAGGAAATGCCCTGGAAGGCCGCCAGCGGCTTGTCGAACTGCTTGCGCTCCTTGGCGTATGCAACCGCCTGCTCGAGTGCTCCCTGGGCGATACCGAGCGCCTGGGCGGCAATGCCGATGCGGCCCCCGTCGAGCGTCTTCATCGCGACTTTGAACCCTTCTCCTTCTTCTCCAAGCAGATTTGTACCAGGAATCCGGCAGTTTTCAAAGACGATTTCCATGGTCGGCGACGACCTGATTCCGAGTTTTTTCTCTTTTTTTCCGAAGGAGAAACCGTCGGTGCCCTTAGATACGATAAAGGCGCTGATGCCGTGATGCTTTGTCGCGTCCTTGTCGGTTCTCGCGAAGACCACGTAGGTTTCCGCTTCGCCGCCGTTGGTGATGAAGATTTTGGTGCCGTTCAGGATCCAGCCGTTCCCGTCCCTTACTCCGGTCGTCCTGGTGCTGCCCGCGTCCGACCCCGCCGACGGTTCGGTCAGACCGAAGGCGCCCATCTTCTCGCCGGTGGCGAGCGGGATCAGGAACTCCTGTTTCTGCTCCTCGGTGCCGAACAGGTAGATGGGATTGGCGCCCAGCGACAGGTGGGCAGACAGGGTGACGCCGGTGGATGCGCAGACCCGGGAAAGTTCTTCGACGGCGATCGCGTAGCTGATGTAGTCGGCTCCGGCCCCGCCGTACTGCTCTGGGAAGACGATACCGGTGAGCCCCAGCTCGGCGAGCGAGTCAAACATCAGCCCCCGGTCGAAACGCTCCTCCTCGTCGCGCTGCGCGGCACTCGGCGCGATTTCGGTTTCCGCGAAATCCCTCACGGTCTCCCGGATCAGACGCTGCTCTTCGCTCAGTTCGAATCTCATATTCGCTACTCCGTGACCAGTCGATCGGTCGACATCGGCCAAATGTGCCTTGATAATCCGTCGGGGACCGGCGGAGCCGGCCCCCGACGGCGCTCTACTTCTTCCTGGAACTGAGTTCCGGGAAATCCCAGTAATAGTACTCCTGCACCGGTGAGTCCCCCTGTTTCTGCTGCCGCTCGATCTCCCGTTCGCGCAGCTCGACCCTGCGGATCTTGCCGCTCAGCGTCTTGGGAACCTCGGTGACGAATTCAATGATCCGCGGGATCTTGAATTTGGCAAGGATCTCGATGGTATGCTTGAACATGTCGAGTGCCAGTTCGCGGGAGGGCTCGCGGCCCTGCTTGAGAATCACGAACGCCTTGACCAGCTGGTGGCGCTTTTCGTCGGGGACGCCGACGACCGCTACTTCCGCCGCCGCATCATGCTCCATCAGCGCGCTTTCGACCTCGAAGGGGCCGACCCGGTAATCCGACGACTTGATCACGTCGTCGCTGCGTCCGACGAACCACCAGTACCCGTCCTGGTCGATCGACCCGCGGTCGCCGGTGTAATAATAGTTGTCGATGAACACCCCGGCCATTTTCTCGGGGTTGCCGATGTATTCGGTGAACAGGCCGATAGCCCGCCAGCGGTCGAGGCGGACGACGATGTGGCCCGGTTCGTCCGCCTCGGTGACTTCCTTGCCGTCGTCGTCCACCAGCGTCACGTCATACATGTAGGACGGCGCCCCAAACGAACCTTTGCGCATCTTGCCCTTCATCCACGGTGCATTGCCGATCATCGCGGTGGATTCGGTCTGGCCGTAGAAATCCCTGATGTAGGTTCCGGTCAGTTTCTCCCACCGGGTGATGACTTCGGGGTTGAGCGGTTCCCCGGCGCCGATGGACTGGCGCAGGTGGGAGAAATCGAAGCCGCTCATGTCGAGATTGATGAACACCCTCCAGGCCGTCGGCGGTGCGCAGAACACCGATACCTTGTAGCTGGTCAGACATTCCATATAGGCCTTGCCGTCGAGCGCCGTGAAGTTGAATCCGGTACCCGTTGCACCGACATTGAGCGGTGCGAAAAACGAACTCCAGGCCCATTTCGCCCAGCCCGGGGCGCTCAGGTTGTGATGGATGTCGTCGGTTCTGATGCCGGCCATCACCGAGGTGGAAAGGTGACCGACAGGATAGGAGAAGGCAGTGTGTCCGACCCGCTTGGGCAGTCCGGTCGTACCGGAGGTGAAGAAGCAGAATATGGTATCGTTTGATTTGGTGTCGGCCGGTTCCGCCGCCCCGGACTCGGCTGACAGATCGCTGTAGCTGACCCAGCCCGGCTTGCTGCCGAGCACGATCTTGATCTTCGGTTGCGATTTGGTCAGCTTCAGCGCTTCGTCGATCAGGTCGGTAAAGGTTTCCGCTGCAATGACGCAGGTGGGTTCGTAAGTCTGGAACCTGAACTCCATTTCCCGCAGGGTCATGGTGGTTGCCGTCGGCACGTTGACGATGCCGCCTTTGACGCAGGCATAGGTCGAGAACCACGTTTCCGGAACGATCGGTACCATCATGTAGAGATTGTCGCCTTTCCCCACCCCGGCTTTGCGAAGCCGGTTCAGGCATTTGTTGCCGTTCTCGGCGAATTGTTTGTAGGTGTAGCTCTTGGATTCCTTGGTATGGATATCGACCCAGATCAGCGCATCCTTGTCGCCCCGCTCCTTGACATGCAGGTCGTCGAATATTTCCCCGGCCCAGTTGAAATATTCGGGAACTTCCAGGTGATTGAGTTTCTCGAAGAACGCCTTGGCGACCACTCCCTTCTGCTCGTTGTCCTCCATCATGTTCAGGGCCATAACTTCTCTGTAAAAATTTTCCATACCTCAAACTCCTCCTCGAACGTTAGGTTTTGTATGAATCTCAGGGCGTTACAATGAACGATCAATCGCTGTGACACAAAGACTACCGAGCGCTCGTTCGGTTTTCTGTTTTCACTAGAAAATAATTGGGTATATTTGTCAAAGATTTTTTTTAGCACGTGAGGTGTTTATCGCATCGAACCTGTCCGAGCGAGATGGATCAATGACTGCTTTACCGATCGTCAGCGGGCAGCGGCTATTCCCTCATTCGGGGCAATGATGTGAAAACCGCTTGATTCTGATTGGTCGCAGAGATCGTGAAAGGCGGTGAAACGGATTGTATCCCCGTAGAAGAAGGCGGAAGGCGATTCCGCAACCGGCAAAACTTTTAAAGGAGCTTATCGATGACCATGTCCGGCGTAAACAAGTCCATCCTCACCCCGGTCGATTTCCTGACCAGAAGCGTCACCGTATACCCCGTCAAGACCGCCGTTGTCCACCGGGACCAGCGCTACAGCTACCGCGATTTCGGGGAGCGCGTAAACCGACTGGCCTCGG
>JAJDNR010000202.1 GCA_022340565.1 Desulfofustis sp. | reverse complement strand
TGCCTTGAAATCGTTGCTTAGCTGCTCATGAACGGGTTCATCCATCGAACGCCAGATGAGGAGTTGTTTCCGCAGCTGATGGATGAACATCTTGTTGATGCGCATCCACTGGCTCTTTTCTCCTGATTCGCGGTGTATTTTCAGCTTGATGGTCAGAAAATTTTCTTGGCCCGGTGCCGAAACGAATAAAATGTCTGCCTGCTGCATGATGCCGAAATCAAAGGGCGCCAGCCATACCCGCGCCTGCAGGCGAACCGGGACCGGCCCCTGATCCTTGTCGCCGGATGAGACCAGATCGACGTGCCCCGTGGAAAATCGGCCGTGGGATATGTCCTGGTGGCCGATGAAATAATTGTAGAGAAAGCCGCCAACCGATTCATGTTCGTCAGGCTTCATAAAAAACGGCAGGTTTGTCTCGATGGTGTCATTGACCGGTTCCGGCAGTTCGAACGAACGGTTGACGTCGGGAATCGCGATGCGGGCCGCGACCCGTGACGGATAGATTACCGATATGAGCACCACGCCGATGACGAGAATCATCGCCGCTACGCCGGCTGTTGACGAGTAGTTGACGGTGATGCCTTCCCAGAAAGCGGTACCTGACAGAAAGGCTGCTGAAACCTGTGCCAGCAGATAGCCGAGCACCACGGAAATCACCGCCAGCGCCATTGCTTCGGCAACGAACAGGAAACCGACATGAGACGGAGCCAGCCCGACCGACGTGTAGATACCGATCTCGTTCTTTCGTTCATAGACGGAACTGATCATCGTGTTCAGCACGATCAGGATCGAGATGAGTAGCGGGATGATGATGTTCGGAACGCCGCTGTAGGCGATGGTGTCAGTGAGGTTGTAGAGCCAGACGCCGTTTTCGTCACCGGTGAAAATCGCCAGACTGAAACGGTCGACCAGCGCTGACGCAATCGCTGCAATATCGGTTGCCGATTCGGGCCTTACCGCGATATTTCTCAGCGTACCGCCCATTGACAACAGTGTCGAGGCCGGCACGAGCGCGGTCAGCGAACCGGGGATGTGGGTGTAGCGGCCCTGGAAACTGCGGACATCCTCGCCCGACTCGATGGCTTCCTGTTCGACGTCGGAGAGCTCCTCTTCCCGGTCTTTGGGAAACGTGACCGGGGTCAGCGGTTCACCGTCCAGATCGAGTATGGTATCGAATGTATCACCGGGAAACGTGCCGATTACGGTGAAATCCGTTCCCCAGAATTTGATGGTCGTCTCTTCGCCCGGGGTGACACCGAGCCGTGCAGCGGTAGACTCGGGCAGGATGATGACGTGATAGTCGTTTTTCATGAACCATCTGCCTGCCGACAGCATCTTGTCGAGTCCGGTAACGTGTGCTTCGGCCGGTGTCAGGCCGACCAGCCCCTGGATCGACGCGGTGTTTGTACCGAAGCGCAGCGGTACGATAATGGTGCGGGTCGGGTCGGCCGCTTCGAGCCAGATGCGTGGTGCCTGTTCGCTGATACCTTGCATGCTGCTTTCGAGGATTTCGACTGCCTGGGGCGGCATCGACTGCCAGTTCAGTTTTTTGAGCAGCAGACCGTGGTACGGCGCTTGATCTCGAAAGAACAGCCGATTTTCCTGAATGTTCGATTTTACCGTGGTGAAGCTCATGATTGTAAAGGTCAGGATAATCAGCGTTGAACAGGTCAAAATCGTGCGAATTCTTCTTCTGCGCAGATTCGATACACCCAGGAAGAAGGCGGCGACGAACGCTTTCCAGCGGCTGATCTCGGCGGCGCTCATGTTGCTCGCCCGGCGCTGCAGCAGGATCATCTCCTCTTCGAACCGGAAAAAGATGATCAGCGTGACCATCAGGGACAGACCGATGATGAAAAAGGCCAGGATCACGACCATCGGGCTGTAGGCGAGCTCGAATGCCGGGTGTACGTTGTAGACGACGGCGATGAGTCCGATGAGGATCAGGCTGAAAGCGGTGATCCGTTTGTAGATGTTTGCGTACCCGAACAGGAAACGTTCCATGCAGAACGCGAACGGCACGAAAAGGGCAATGTAGAACAAAACGCCGAACAGGACGTCCTTCTGGGTTTTTTCAATCTGACTGTAAACGCGGGCGGAAAGCGCCAGAGATTCGGCAGCCGCTTCCCTGAATTTGGTGTAGTTGAGTTCGGAGAGATACCGTGTGCTTTCCGCCAGCGCCGTGACCCCGCGGTTCCGCAGGTTGCTGATCCGTTCGTCATAGATGCCGTGCGACTCGAGGTTAAGAATCCTCGGCGTCAGCAAGTGCCATGCGTCTGCGGCGGCATGATAGTCGGTGTTGACGATCTTGGGGTAGTCATCGACCGGATAACCGTCGCCCATCGGCTTTTCTTCCGAGCTGTTGGACAGAATCATTTTGCGGGTCAGCACATTGTCCGACAGGGTGAGTTTGAGGCGGGAACCCGGCTCCAGGTAGATCGAGGAGATGATCGATTCACGGGTATCGATCCTGCTGTACCAGTAACGTTGCGGCGTCGCGTCACGGCGGCCGTCGAACAGGTAGAGCTTGGTCATATAGTCGAGACTTCGGGGCTCGAGGAGGTCAAAGATCGTCGTCTCGCTGCAATCGAACATCACGAGCCGGGTCTTCATCGCCCGTCGGTCCATTTTCACGCGGTAGTTGGTCTTGGTCGTCTCCTTTTTGTCGATCGCCCAGACAACGTCGCCGGTAGCGTCGTCGAACCGGTATCCCTCGATGATCAGTTTGTCGAATACATTTTTCTTGTCGGCAATCCCCTTGTAGAGAAAGGTTCCGTCCCGGTGAACCCAGCCGTAGAGCTTGGCGATCCCCTGGTAGGAGAGCAGTACGGAATCCGAGGTCGGGTAGTCTGCAAACAACTCGCCGTGCAGTATCAGATTGCTGGTTCCGAATACCGATGAGAAACCGTTGCGGGGAAACAGGTTGTCATGCAGGGCCGGGGCGGCGCTGACGCCGTCGATCATATCGGCGAGCAGGGCAAACTGGTCATTGATGTAGGGCAGGTTGAGCCGATCGATGCGGTCCCACGGGGTACCCCAGATCGACCGGGCATCTCCGATAGTAGTCAGGGTTACGCCGATATATCCAGCAAGCGAACTGACCTCGCCGCCGAGATATGGACGATCGGGAAAAAATGAGTCCCAGCTTCTCAAATCACTCGGCCGCAGCGAATTGATGTAGCGTGCGCCACCGTAGGAACCGTCGCTGCTTGCTTTGAACACCTCGTCAATGGTGCTGAACATGCCCGTTCGGTTGATGCGTGGCCGCAATTTGTAGAGCCAGCCACGGTTGAAGCCGCCGATGCCGACGCCGTGGCTTGACAGATGCAGTGAGAGTACCGCGCCAATGGTGTAATCACGGGATAACTGCCGGAACTTGAGTGCGGACTGCAGTGCATCGAGCTGTTCGCTGAAATCCCTGATGTCTGCCTGCTGGGTCTGTATCACCGTCGGTAGCAGCCCCTGCAGCAGCAGCAACTCCTGCTCCGGCAGATCGTGATAGGCGGTGGCCCAGCCCAGTCTTCTCAGGGCAAAGCGGCGATCGGCCAGGGCCTCGATCTGGCGGGTATCGGTGTTGCTTTCGGTCTGCATGCGCAGATTCATCAGGCGACTGGATATCTGGTCGATTTCGAACTTGAGGTCGTTTTCAATCGCCTTAGACAGCATGTCGTCTCGATCCGAATCGGGGGCAAGCGGAAATGACAGGCCGTCAATCAATTCCAGATTGTCTTCCGCATCGGTGATACGCTTCTTCAATTCCCTTCTGCGGTCTCTGAGCGTCTTGGTCCGTTCCTGCATGCTCCAGATGAGATCGCGCATTCCGTGCAGCGATTGGCCATGGCCGCTCGTTGCAACAAACATCAGCGACCGCTGCGGCGGATGGGAGGAAAAGTGTTCGGCAAGTTTGAGCAGATTTGCAATCGAAATGCTTTCATCGGCACCCGGAGAGCGGCCAGCCACGTGGGCGGTGGAGTCGTAGAAGGCTTCGATGATGACGAGTTCTTCGCTCAGTTCCGGATCGGATCCTTCGATCAGGCCGTAGATGTTTCGCTCGGTATTGAGCTGCCAGGTGATCTGTGCTTGAATGGTCACGTGGTCGCGGACCAGGCCGTTTTGCGATTCGGTATAGGCGCCGAACAGAGACCTGGCCTGCTGTTCCTCCATCCAGAAACAGGGGAACTGAATTGGTGAGAGTTCTTCTTTTTCCCGGAAGAAACTGTTGCCCGTCGTTGCTCCCCGGTCGATGAATATCACCCCGCCGGCTCCCAGCGATGCAGCGGTGAGCCAGTTTCCGCCGGAATTGAAATCCATTAGCAGAATTGCATCTTGTATCAGCTTGTGGTCAAGATTCTGAAGGTTTCCCTTGTCGACCCAGTAGAGCGGGCCGGCCAGCTCACCGTGTATGGTCTGCGGCGTTACCGCGTTGTTCATCAGCGGCTGGAGCGCCACCGACTGATTGTCGATGTGCAGCGTCGCCTGGTGAACCTTGCGGGTAGGAATCTGAAACAAGTAGTTTTGTGGTGATAGTCCCAGCCTGTCGAAATAGTCGAAAACATACTTGGCTGCCTGGCTGCTGCCCGCCGATCCGCTGCTGCGGTCGCCGTAACTGCTCAGCGTCGTGATGATCTCTTCCAGCTCTTCCGACGCTGCCGTGCCTGGCACCAGCCAGAGCCCGATAGCGAGGATCAGCATAAGACCGCAAAAGCGGTCGAGGTCAAGGCATTGGGCGATCATCTTCAACATGTTGTATACTATTCGAGGCCTCCCGTTCTGATCTCCAGCTCCGAGCGTTCCTGGATTTTCTCCACTCTGCCGTCCCGGATCC
>JAJDNR010000027.1 GCA_022340565.1 Desulfofustis sp. | reverse complement strand
GCTATTTTGGCGTTCTGCTCGACAACCAGGATGGTGGTGCTCATGTCCCTGTTGATCGTTTGAATATTTGCAAATATCTCTTTAACGAGCAGTGGCGCCAGGCCAAGAGATGGTTCGTCGAGCATGAGCATTTTCGGAGCCGCCATCAATGCCCTGGCAATGGCGATCATCTGCTGCTCACCACCGGAGCAGTAGCCCGCCATGCGATGAGTGATATTGGATAATCTCGGGAAGTGTTTATACATCAGAGCGTGATCATCTCTTATGCTCTGTGGTCCGTCTCTTCTGGTTATGGAGCCAACCCGGATATTTTCGTCTACCGTGAGGTGCTTGAAAACCCGCCGTCCTTCCGGAACCATGGCTGCTCCCAACTTCACCACATGGGAACCGAGCCGGTTGGTAATATCCTCGCCTTTGAACTTAACAAAGCCTTCACGGATAAACCCGTTTTCGGGTTTCAGTAATCCACTTATTGCCCTGAGGGTTGTGGTTTTTCCGGCTCCGTTGGTTCCCAGCAGGGCCACAATACTGCCGTCGGGAACATCCAGGCTGACACCGCGCAATACCTGTACTATGTCGTTGTAAACGACCTCAATATTGTTTACTTCGAGCAGTTTTTTGGCGTTATCCATTGTCATAGCGTGGAGTTGGAGACAGCCAGCCGGGTGATGGGGCTACCCAGCCAGACCTGACGGTCCTGCCCCGGGTCAGGCACCCTGAGCGTTTTCCTTCTGTGCTCGTGTCCGCGGAGACAGAGCACAGAAGGATCGTTACCGGAGGTTACGGGGAATAGCCCTCTCAGCCGATGCTGATCATTGTATCTTGCTTGTATATTCGGGAGTGAACGGGCTTCCCTCTGATGCAAATGTTCCGTTTTTGACGACATAGAGCTGCAGGGTGTCGACTCCCTGGTGGTCTGATTCTGAAAAGGTCACATCGCCCACAGTCGTTTTCGGAGAAAAGGCATTGGCCCCGTTCATGTCCAGAAGTTCTTCATACAGCGTTTCCTTGTTGATCTCCTTGCCTTTGGACTTGGCTCTTTTTATGATCTCCGTTACAACCTGCGCAACCATCATGCCGTTTGCGTAATTATGCGAATTTGCAGCCTTCTCATCGCGGTTATACCTTTGGGCAAGGGCCAGTTGCATATCTGTTCCCTCGCCGGGCTCACTGGTGACTATGTAGGAGGTCGTCCAGTAGAAATTTTCAGCTGAATCACCCGCCAGAGCCACCAGGTCGTTGCCTCCGGTGTAATGCGCGCCCAAAAAGGTAATTTTGCCTTCTTCGCCAAATGATGTTGCGACGAGCCCCAGGCTGCTGGCATCTTTCAACATGGTTGCAACCGGTGACTGGACAGTATGGCAGAGAACATACTGGACGCCCTTTTCGCTCAAGCGTTTGAGCATGGCCGTGTTATCGAGATCTTTACCGTGCTCGACGACCTCGACGATTTCCACGTCAAGCCCTGCGGCAACTGCTTTCTGAACATCTTCAACCGGGCCCCTGCCGAATGCCGAAGGGTGAATGAACATCGCAACCTTTGGTTTTCCGCCTTTATTATGTTTTACGACATACTCTGTGAGACCGATCATCTGCGCCGAATAGGAAGCAATCGGCAGGAAAATATAGTGTGAGTCAACAAGATTGCCCGCATGAAAAGAGGCGGGGAGAACCGGCATCCGCTCCTCTTCGAAATCCTTTTTCAAAGCCAGGGTGCTGCCGGTTGAATAGTTGAGGTAGAAGACGATCCCCTGATCAAGGAAATCTTCGAAATTTCTCTTGGTCACATCGTTCTTGTACTGATCGTCCCTGATCATGCAGTCGATCGTGTCGTCTCCCAGCATTTTCGTGTCATTGACATATTTGAAATAATCTTCCACCCCCTTTGCATATGGGTTTCCGGCATCCGAGGTGGGGCCGGTGATCGCCAGGGACAGACCTATCTTGTACACCTCTCCGGCAAGAGCCTGGGCAGGAAGGGTTAACAAGCAGAGAGCTGCCAGCAGAAATGTCCACGTGGTAACGTTGTCCTTTTTCATATCTCCTCCTGTGGGTTAGATTGCGCCGCGCGTTCGGTACCTGGATACGCTTGCTTTGAAGATGGTTATGTGCTTTGCCCTCCGTGGTTGGGTGGCTCAAGGCCAACCGTGGTGAAAGATGATAAGGAGATGGTAATCAGCTGTTGATTGCGGACTGTACCGGTCTCCTCAGAGAACTGTTGTGCAGAAACCAGGCACACCGGGTCGAGTGCCTGCATCGGTTTCAAGCCAGCCTTAAATCTTCCCAAAGAGCAGCCATATGCCCTCTGCTGAATGAGTGTTTTTACGTTCGTTTCCACTCAGTACCTGAATGGCCAAAGTTTTACGTAAGATTTGAAAATCCGCCACCAATTGGCTATGCCGCGAGGCTCAAACATCAGAAAAAGAACAATGACCAGACCGAAACTCAAGGGTCTGAGGGCGGTCGTCAGGTTTGTTGCCGCAGTCACATGGCTTCCGGCCCACTCAGAAAGACGCTCGACCTGGAGATCCAGCACCCGTATCGCCAGCGGCCCCCAAAATGCCCCCTGCAGCGTGCCGAGCCCGCCTACAATGGCCATGGCGAGATAGTTGATCGAGTGATACAGGGTGAAGGAGTCGATGCCGACCCCGCGATACAGGTAGGCGTGCAGAGCCCCCGCCACCCCGGCACAAAAACCGGCAAGGCCGAAAGCGTAGACTTTAACAAGGCCGGGGTGCATGCCCATGGCATCGGCCGCTCTATCATTGTCCCGCACGGCGACCAGGCATCTGCCGTAGCGGGTCCGGAGCAGGTTCCTGACCCCGAAGCCGAGAATGACAATCACGGTGAGGATAACGTAATACCAGAACAGATAGTGCTCATTCCGTGCCACTTCGCCGGTGACCCAGAAAACCCTTCCGACGCTTATGGTCTGGCCCTGATCGAAAAAGTCCATGAAGTTGATGGTCCATTGAAAGATCATTTGGAAGGACAGTGTGGCTATGGCGAGATACAGATGTTTCAGGCGCAGTGCGGGCAGACCGACAACAGCGCCGAACAGCGCTCCCATACAGCCGGCAGCAACGATCATCGGCGGCCAGCCGTGAGTTATGAGGGGGTGGCTGTCCCCGAGAACTCTGCAAAATGATGCTACGGTGTATGCCCCGATTCCGACAAAAGCTGCATGTCCTATCGAGATCAACCCGGCAAAACCGGTAACCAGATTCAGTCCGATAACCGCAATAACCGCCACCAGGATATTGTCGACAACAAGCATATACTTGTTGCCGATGCTGAAGAAGAGGGGCCAGGAAAAAAGGACACAGAGGAAAACGCCCATCACGCTCCTGTCCAGGGAGGTGGTAAAGATCCTCTGCTCTTCCTTGTAGGAGGTGAAATAGTTTCCTGTCGCCAGCCAGCGGTTCGATGACATTGCTTATACCCGTTCTATCTCGTGAATTCCAAAAAGGCCGTGCGGCTTGAAAAGCAGGATGACAAGCAGGATGATGTAGGGCATTACCTCTCCGGTGCCGTTTAATCCCCAGTTGCCATCCAGGTAGCCACTGGCAAATTGTTGAATAAGTCCCATGATGATACCCCCCACCACGGCCCCCTGAATAGAGTCGAGTCCTCCCAGGATAACCACCGGGAAGACGACAATGCCAAAGGCGTGCAGCGTATCGAAATTCAACCCCGTGATATTGCCGATGATCCCCCCGGCCGCCGCAGCGCTCAGACCGGCCATCGCCCAGGCCAGGCCAAAGACCTTGGGGACGGAAATGCCGATTGCCATTGACGCCATCTGGTCATCGGATACGGCTCGCATGGAAATGCCAATGGTCGATTTCTTGAAAAACCAGGAAAAGCCGGCAATCATGGTAAAGGTGATGATTACCCCAACCAGTTGGGTCCATGAGATGGAAACACCGCCTACGGTGATGGGGGTGGTCGGCAGATAGGGTGGAAACGAGAAGTTCTCAGTGCCGAACGGGGTGAGGTAGATCAGCCCGTCCAGGATCGACATCAAGCCGATGGTAACCATGATGACTGAAATGATCGGCTCGCCGATCAGGCGGCGCAGGAAAATTCTCTCCACACTCATCGCCAGGAAAAATGTTATGACCATGCTCATGGCGAAGGAGAGGTAGATGGGAATCCCCATCCAGACGGTCAGCGCGTAGGTAATAAAGGCCCCGGCAGCGATGATCTGTCCATGGGCGATATTCAAAACCCGGCTGGACTTGTATATCAGCACGAAACCGAGGGCGGAGAGTGCGTATATTGATCCGACGACAATCCCGCTGACTACCAGTTGAAAAAAATAACTCATGGGTTTTCCATCGTGTAGAATCGAATGGTTGTTTCTACGGTCGTGGTCTGGCCGTCCTGATACTGGTAGAAGGCCTCAACCGTCTTCTCAGAAACCGAGCTGTCGTAGAGGGCCTCATAGATGTCACGGTACTTTTCCTGGACGAATTTCCGCCTGATTTTGCCGGTCTTGGTCAACTCCCCGTCATCCATGTCAAGCAATTTATAGAGGAGTGCAAAGCGATGGATCCTGAAGTGCTCCTGTTCGGCATTGCTGTTGATTTCCGCAATCCCCTTCTGAATCAGTTCCGCCACTTCAGGTAGACCTGAAAGCTCCATAAAGGTACTGAACGAGAGTCCCCTGTCTTCCGCCCATTTGCCCACGACGATGGGGTCGACGTTGACGAGTGCCGAAACGTAAGCCTGCTGATCGCCGAAGATCACCGCCTCCTTTATGTAGGGGCTGAATTTCAGGCGATTTTCGAGAAACATGGGGCTGAACATCTCTCCCGCTTCCGTGTGCATCACGTCGGAAATTCGATCGATCACCACCAGATGCCCGTCTTCATCAATATAGCCGGCATCTCCTGAATGGAGCCATCCTCCCTGCAACAGTTCTTCCGTTTTTTCGGGAAGATTGTAATAACCGGGAGTCACCGATGCGGAGCGCGAAAGGATCTCGCCTTCCTCGGAAATCCGGCACTCTGTTCCCGGCAGGGGCTTTCCGACCGTATTGGGTCGTATATCACCATCGCGATGCATATAGGCGATGCCGACAATTTCTGTCTGTCCGTATATCTGCTTGAGGTTTACCCCGAGTGCCTGGTAGAACGTAAACAGCTCCGGTCCCAGTGCTGCCCCGCCCGTGTAGGCCCTGCGCAGCCTTAGAAAACCGATCTGGTTGACCAGTGGCCGGTAGAGCATCTGCCTGCCTATCCATGCCAATACGCGCAGGTTTAACGGCATTGGCCTGCCGGACATCCGGTATCCCGCCGCCTTCTCTCCAATCTTCATGAAATATTTATAGATGAGTTTGTTGAGCAGGTAGGACTCATCGATCTTCAACCAGATCTGGGAGCGGATGGTTTCATAAATTCGCGGCGCACCAAACATGAAATGGGGACCGATCTCCTTGAGGTCTTCCATGCTTGTTTCCACTGACTCCGGAAAATTTATGGCGATTCCCGTAGCCATCGCCACGCCGAAAGAGTTCATTTGCTCGCCAATCCAGGCAAACGGCAGAAAGGAAACGTACTCGTCGGTATCCTCCAGAGGATCAACCTCGGTGAGTTGGAGCCCCATGTTGATGTAATTGCGGTGGGTCAGCATGGCGCCCTTGGGCAACCCGGTAGTCCCCGAGGTCAGGCAGAAATGGCAGACATCGTCAGGTCTACCTTCATTGACAAGGCTTTCGAACAGTTCAGAGTTATCCCGATGCAGCTGCTCCCCCAGCTCATAGAGATCTTCAATGAACATGAACCAGTCGTCTGTCTGGTACCCCCGCATGCCTCTGGGGTCTTCGTAGATTACTTTTTTGACCTGAGGCAGCTGCTTTCTGACTTCAGCGACCTTATCGACCTGTTCCTGATCGTTACAGAAAACGACTTTCACATCCAGGTAGTTGAGGATATCGCCGATTTCCTGCGGCAGGCTGGTTTGATAGATGGCGGAAGAGAAGCCTCCCACGGCCTGGGCGCCGATTGCCATATAAAGGGTTTCGGGAATATTGTCGCTGATGATGGCAATCTTGTCCCCTTTGTCGAAGCCTATGCTTTTCAGGCCGAGACCGGTCCTGCGCACCGCATCATAATATTGATTCCAGGTATAACTGTTCCAGCATCCGAAATCCTTTTCGCGCAATGCGACGCTGTCGCCGGTTTGGTTTACCCGCCACCGCAGGAGCTGGGGGATAGTATGCTGCAAGAGATTATTTCTATCCTGCATGACGACTCTACTCTTCACCAATATAGGCCTCGATCACTGTGCGATCGGACGCTACGTCTTTCGGCTTTCCCGATCCGATCACCACCCCGAAATCGAGCACGTAAATCTGATCTGAAATGTCCATGACCACGCCAAGGTCATGCTCCACCAGGACAATTGTTATTCCCCACTCTTTCTTCAGATCGAGGATAAAGCGGACGATATCCTCTTTTTCCTCGATATTCATTCCGGCCATGGGTTCGTCAAGCAGCAGCAACTTGGGTCCCAGGGTAAGGGCCCTGGCAACTTCAACCCGTTTTTGAATTCCGTAACTCAGATTCCCCACCATGCTTTTCCGATAGAGCTCCAATTCCATGAAATCGATAACCTTTTCAACATAGGCGCGATTTTCCGCCTCCAGCCGAGACGCCTTGCCGAAATAAATCAGTGCATGAAATATGGAATATGTAAGATGTTGATGGCGGGCCAGGAGGAGGTTGTCAAGCACCGAAAGTCCCCTGAACAGTTCAAGGTTCTGGAAGGCCCTGGCGATCCCTATGTTGGAAACCTGGTGGGGCGAGGCATGGGTAAGATTGCGGTTGCCATATCGTATGGTGCCCTGGCTGGGGTGGTAAAAACCGGAAATACAGTTGAGAACACTTGTTTTCCCGGCGCCGTTAGGTCCGATTATCGAGGTAATGATCCCGGGCTCTATGGTGATATCGACGTGAGAAAGAGCGTCCAGCCCGCCAAACGTCAACGTCACATCAGAAACAATGAGATGCGTCATAAAGAGTTAGATCGCTTTTCCCACCTACTGATTTTAAACATCCGCTTGCCGCCATATCCGCCGAACATTCTGTAAGATATCGGAAACATGACGTTTCATGACACGATACCGGTTACCGATACCGGAAGTGCAGCCGCGTCGGTCTGTCGCGCCCTGGCGTGCCGTCACCTGCCTCGCCCGGTTCTTTGGGCAGAGGCTCAGAAAATGCCGAGGATCTGTTGTTTATCGAAAGAGCGAGATATCGCCGAGGCCGTACACCGGCCTCGTCATTGACAAACGTAGGATAGGGTAAAAAAGAGGAAAAACAAAGTTTATAAAATAGCGGTATAATAGTGGTTAATAACCACTATTTATCCATGGCGAGAAGATGGGATCTCAGATTTATCTTTTTGTTTTTAATACCCAATTTTTTCCGTATGTTGTAGCGGTGAAACAGGATTGTATTCTTGGACAGCAGGAGAATCTCTGCAATTTCCTTGTTGGTCATGCCCTCCTTGACCAGGCTGGCAACGCGCACCTCGGTGGGCGTCAGATGGGTCAGTCCAGAGGTTAATTTGCCGATAAAGGGGGATACGATGTTATTGAGATTGGTTTCCAGAACCTGCGCCAGGGCTTTCTGCTGAGTGTTCAGCGATCCATTGAGAAATCTGTGCAGGTAGGGATTGACAAGCTCCTGTACGTTCTGCAGAACGGTGGTGCCCAACTCCTTTTTATCATCCTCCCTTTGTTTGAGCAGCACCCGCAGGGCAGTGTTCACTTCTTCAAGATGGTTCGATTGAGCCTGGAGTTCCTCCTCACGTTTTCTAAGAGCCTTTTCGGCACGTTTTCGATCTTCAATTTCCTGCTCAAGCTGAATGTTGGCCCGCTCAAGTTCGAAGGTTCGCTCCCTGACCAGTTCCTCCAGGTGATTACGATAGACGGTCAGCTCCTTTTCGGCCTGCTTCTGGGCGCTGATATCCCTGAGGGTGACAATATTGCCAAGTGGCTGGTTATCGTCTCCCTGGTATAGGGTCGAGCTCACTTGCACATCGAGAATAGTCCCGTCTTTTGTGAACCTGCGGGTCTCGAAAAGATGTATTTTCTGCCCGCTCAGCATGCGTTGAATTGCCTCTCTTGTTTCCTGCACATTCTCCGGCGGGACAAAGTCAATCTGTTTGCCGAGCAGTTCGGCCCGAGATAATTTGAACGTCTTTTCAAAGGCCGGGTTTACATACGTGGCGACTCCTTTCATGTCGTAGACCACAATGGGGTCAGGAGATGACTCGAGAAATGTCCGGTATCTGCTCTCGCTTTCCCTTAAAAAGGTTTCTATTCGTTTTCTCTCGGCCAGTTCGTGCCGGGCATCTGCGTAGAGCTGTGCTTTCTCGAGGGCAATGGTGGCCAGGGCGGCAAAGCGCTCAAGCGTGGCAATATCCTCCTGATCGAATCGCTTCTGCCCTTCAACATGGGCAATACCAATTACTCCGAGGACATTATGCTCTGATTTCAGAGGGATTCCGACAATTGAGCGAAGTGTGTCGAACACCTTGTCGGGGATGCGGTGCGGCCAGGCCCGATAATCTTCAACCACCAGCGGGCATTCCGCCTGCCAGACACGCCCGCCCATGCCCTCGCCAGCCACCACGGTTCTGCCCAGTTGGCTTCTGAAAAGCCCCATTCCCATCTTCATGCACATCAGGGTGCTGCCAGGTTCGAGCAGATAGATGTAGCCGTGGGCCGTATCACTGAGCGAGGCGGCTCGTTCAAGAATATTTTCGAGCAGTTCTTCCCTGTCGAGGCTTTCAATCAGGCTCAGGGAGGTCTCGTGAAGGGCCTTGAGAGATTGATTCTGACGGTGAAAAACCCCTTCGGCAGCTTTGAGGCGTTTGAATTCGATGTTGAGGGCTTCAATCTGTTGCGCTAAATCTGCATATGACGGTTGGGTGCTCATGGTCATTGAAATTCATGTGAATGAACGGAGAATGCGGCCGCTGCCTCAGCAATGGATATACCATTTTGTTATCCTGGGGACATAATATCATATCCGCTGATTATTTTTTCGTGCATTTCTGAAGCCAGGGAGCCGGCGGTCAGAGATCAGGAGCGAAATCGGCGGTTCCCTGGAAAAGGGGTAAAAAGGGCCGGCACATGGTACAATTGCCGTGATTGGTCGAACGAGTGGCCTCAATGGTTGAACACACAATCCAATGGAGCTTTCATGCCCAAGCCGCAATGGCAGCTGAGGCTGCCTGGTGATAAAGTCGTAACGACCCGTGAAGCGCTCGCTTCGCTCAGCAACGGTTGTCGCGTTTTCATCGGCACCGGATGTGGTGAACCCCAGCATCTGATCCATGCCATGGTCGCCGACCAGAGCATCCGGGATGTGATGATTTACCAGATGCTCTCCCATACCCTGGTAGACTATCTCGATGACCCTTCCTTTGTCTCCCGTTTTCTGCTGAGACTGTTTTTCATCAGTGAATCGATGCGCAAGGCCGCATATGAAGGTAAAATAGATTACCTGCCGACCTATCTTTCCCAGATTCCCAAATTGTTCAGAAATTATCACATAGGTCTCGATGTGGCCCTGATCCAGGTCAGTCCCCCCGACCAGTATGGCTATTGCAGCCTCGGCGTTTCAGTCGATATTACCCGCTCCGCCGTCGACCATGCGGAACGGGTGATCGCCCAGGTTAATCCGGCCATGCCGAGAACCTGGGGGGACAGCCTGGTGCACACCGATGACATTGATTTTTTTGTGCCCTGGGAAGAACCGCTGGTGACCTATCAGCCCGACCTTCCGGAGGAGCATATCTCCCGGCGCATCGGCCATTACATCTCCCAGCTGGTCCGTGACGGCGACACCATTCAGATTGGGTTCGGGTCTCTGACCAATGCCATCCTGCAGCATTTGGTTTCCAAAAAAAATCTGGGCATCCATACCCAGCTCGTTACCGACGCCATGCTCCCTCTCATCGAGCAGAAGGCCGTCACCAACAAGCTGAAGACGCTGGTTCCGAGAAGAGTCGTTGCCTCGCTCTGCATGGGAACTGAACGACTCTATCGGTTCGTCGATGACAACCCGATTTTCGATTTTCGATCATCGGAATTCGTCAGCGACCCCGCGGTAATCGCCCGAAACGACAACCTCGTGTCAATAAGCTCGGCCCTCGAGGTGGATCTTACCGGGCAGGTGTGTTCGGATTCGCTGGGGTATCGATTTTACAGCGGCATCGGAGATCAGGTCGATTTTATCAGGGGGGCCTCCATGTCAAAAGGAGGTTTCTCCATCATTGCGCTGCCGTCCACGGCTAAAGATGGCACGGTTTCAAGAATTGTCAGCCATTTATCCGAAGGAGCAGGGGTGGCCACCACCCGGGGCGATGTCAATTTTGTGGTCACTGAATACGGGTGTGCCGAATTGCAGGGCAAAGGCATCTACCAGCGGGTCATGGAGCTTGCCCAGATCGCCCATCCCCGGTTTCGCTCGGACCTGATCGCGGCAGCCAAAAAAAACCATTATATTTTCGCCGATCAGCTGCCGCCGCCGGATCAGGACCTGATCTTTCTCGAGCGATACCAATGGCAGGTGGATCTGACCGGCGGGCAGACGGTACTCATACGACCGCTGTATCCCTCCGATGAATTTGAATATCGAAACTTTCTCTACTCGCTCGAGGAAGAAACCATATTCAGACGGTTCTTTTACAAAACGAGCCTGTTTTCCCACGAAGTCGTCCAGCAGTACTGGGCAGAAATCGACTACCGCACCACCATGTCCCTTATCGGCCGGGTTCAGAGGGGAGGGCATCATGAAGTCATGGCCGTCGGCTCATACTCCCGCAGCGAACCTGGCTATGCCGAAGTGGCTTTCGTGGTGCACGACGATTTCCAGGGAAAGGGAGTGGCCAGCACCATGCTGGCGTATCTCGAGCAGATCGCCAGGGAGAATGGGTTCGTGGGGTTTGTCGCCTCCGTTCTGCAAGAGAACCAAGCCATGCTGCATGTTTTGCAGAAACGATATCCAGCTGCGAAATTGACGGCCGATCCGGACGGCGGACTGCGTGTGATCATGGTGTTTGACCAATCTGGTGATGCCTCGCAGCCGTCCGCCGCCAGCTGATGTGCGCAAACGATTAGTCCCTGGGGCTGATCGCGTGCAGGACAGTCGGACGTTGCCCGGCTCTCGGCGCCCCTCGTTCCTTACCCACGACGCTGTTCCCGAACGGCTGCCCAGACCGTGCGGGTGATGCAAATTACCCTTGACGCACGATTCATATTTAGTATTAGTTAAGCCTTAACCAATCGATTCAATCATTCTCAACCTGTCTTCCCAGCATCCATGAATATAGGCACCTTGCTCAGGAGTCGCCGGAAAGAGCGCAAATTAACCCTGAAAAATGTTGCCGAAAAGGCATCGATCTCCGAGGGCTTTCTGAGCCAGGTGGAAAACGATGTCAACTCCCCGTCAGTCGAAACCCTGGTTCGAATCTGCAAGGCCATCGGGGTCGACGCCGGCGATCTGATCTCCAGGGCCAGCAGGCAGACCAAGGTTGAGGTCATTCGCCGGTCGGAGTGGGATGACATTGATCTTTCCCACACCGGGTTCGTTACCCGGCGCTTTTTTCCTCCCGATTTCCGGACCGTAATCGATTCGGCCATACTCGTCATCGAACCAGGCAAATCGATCCCGGTACGGAAAAACATCAAAAACGGACAGGAGGTTATCGCCGTTCTCAAGGGTTCCGTGGAACTGACGCTGGGTCCTGAAGCTCTGGATCTGTGCGAAGGCGATTCGGTGCATTTCTGGTCGGATCCCAACAATCAGAGAATAACAAACAATGGCGCGACCACATGCATTGCCCTCTGGGTGGGCACGATCTGAGCCGACAGCCTGGTCAAGGGCCGTCGGGCAGAAGGCGATGGATCATCAGGCGCAGATCGTGACATAATCAGGCTAACCCTCTGCCAAACAGGAGACAGCATGAAGACCTATCCGCAACTGAATTTCGGCCTGGGAGACACCGCAGATCTGCTCCGTGAATCAGTGCAGGATTTCGTCGGAGCGGAGATTGCACCCCTGGCAGCCGATATCGACCGGAATGATCAATTCCCGCGGGAGCTGTGGCGGAAAATGGGGGATTTGGGTCTGCTCGGGATAACCGTACCCGAAGCGTTCGGAGGCGCCGGCATGGGCTATCTTGAGCACCTTATCGCCATGGAGGAAATCAGCCGCGGATCGGCCTCGGTGGGACTGGCCTATGGTGCCCACTCCAATCTCTGCGTCAACCAGATCAAACTGAACGGCACCGGGGGGCAGAAGCAGCGCTATCTGCCCAAACTCATCAGCGGCGAGCATATCGGGGCACTGGCGATGAGCGAGGCGGGCGCGGGTTCGGACGTGGTGAGCATGCGGCTTGCGGCGGTGAAAAGAGGTGACGTCTATGTCCTCAACGGCACCAAAATGTGGATCACCAACGGTCCTGATGCCGATGTCCTGGTGGTCTACGCCAAGACTGCCCCGGAGAAGCAGCACCAGGGCATCACCGCTTTCCTCGTCGAAAAGACCATGCCGGGTTTCAGCACCAGCCCGAAGCTCGACAAGCTTGGAATGCGCGGTTCACCGACCTGTGAACTGGTTTTCACCGATTGCGTGGTGCCGGAGGAGAATGTTCTCGGCAAAGCTGACGGCGGCGTCGAGGTGCTGATGCGCGGGCTCAACTATGAGCGCCTGGTCCTGACGGGTGGTCCTCTGGGGATCATGAGCGCCTGCATGGATGTGGTGCTGCCTTACATCCACGAGCGCAAGCAGTTCGGTCAGCCGATCGGCATGTTCGAGTTGATGCAGGGAAAGATCGCCGACATGTATGCCGCCTGGAGCGCGAGCCGCTCTTATGCATACACCGTGGCCAAGGCGGCCGACAGCGGCGGCAATATCCGTAAAGACGCCGCCGCGGTCATCCTGTTCGCCGCCGAAAAAGCAACCTGGATGGCACTTGAAGCGATCCAGAGCCTCGGTGGCAACGGCTACATCAATGATTTTCCGACCGGTCGGCTGCTGCGTGACGCCAAACTCTATGAAATCGGTGCCGGTACCAGCGAGATCCGTCGCATGCTCATCGGTAGGGAACTCTTCAATGATACGATGGATTGACATATGCACTAAGCCCGGCCTGAGAGGCCGGGCTTAGTGCAATCTTATCGGCACGATACCCTGGGAATTTATTTCCCGGGCCTCGCGAGGGCAGTTCCTAAAACGAAGATACCACCTGCCGGGAAGATAATCTGAAGGTTACCATGTCCGGGCCGTTGACCTTCTTGGGCTTGACCAGCGTAACCGGGGAACCTTCTTCGAAGTCTTCATCATTTTTCACCTCAAGCATCCCGAAGATCGAACCGGTAACGCCGGGAAATTCTACCTGAACGACCACTTTTTCCTTATCCAGCTGGCGCCCTTGGCGGTCTTCGTAGACCACGGTGAAGGAGCGGATAAAGCCGGATCCGGGATTGATCGCTCTGGCATCCTTTTCCGGATCGAGAATCGACAGACTTTCTTCATCAAACATCGCCGGCGGAATGATAACCTCGTCGCGTGCGGCGGCGTAGGTACCGCTGATCTTGCCCTTGGCCAGGTCGGAGTAGAATTTCCCACCGCCCACGCCGGCGGTATAGCGGTACGAAAGCGGAATCTTGCCCTGCTTCTGAGACATGGCCAGCACATCTACCTCCACCGGTTTGATCTGTGTCATTCCGAGATTGGCCTTTTTCCTTCCCAGTGGCGCGAAGTATTCAATATCAAGAATACCGCCGGTTCGCTTTGATTGAGGTTTCCAAACCGCTTTGACGCGCATGCCGATCTTGACATCCTTGGGATCGATGTCGCCGAGCTTGTGCACCAGACCCATATCCTCATTGATGCCGTCAAGGGCAATTACCGCGAATATGTTTACCGTGCCCTTCGGCAGGGGAGAGCTGTCCCAATTGACGTGGGATATGGTGAAGGTCTTGACCACGCCGGAATCCGGCAGGTCGAAATAGTTTGTAACCGGTGCCAGATCGGCAATTTCCGAGAACGGCCGTGCGGGCACCATCATACGGTTGGTACGGGTATCCAGGCTGCCGCGGATTTTGCCCTTTTTGAGGCCGTCAAGATAGGTCGATATGGCAAAGCCGTTATCCCAGGCGTAGCGGAGATCGGGGGCATCCGAGATACCCGGCACGTCGTCGACAGACTTGATGGGGGTCCCTGGAAGATCCTCCCGGGTCATATCATTCCAGCGCGATGAGGTAACCGGGGGAGCGCCTTCAGCCCCCATAACCACAACGGTACCCGCCTGCATCAGATCACCCCAGGCTTGAGCCACACCTCGGCGCAGCGGTCGCTGAAGCTGCCGCTTGCCGGCCTGGCCGCTGAGCTGGAAGTAGAGTTCGGCGATTTTCATGAGTCCGGTGGCAGCGATGGGATTGCCAACGCCCAATGCCCCCCCCGAAGGACACATCGGGTGGCTGCCTTCACGACTCAGGCTGCCCGAATCAAACAGATTCCTTACGGTCCGTCCGGTCTTGTCGAGGAGCAGTGCGTTGAGATGGTGCAGCGCTTTGTAATCGAAAGGATCGTAAGGCTCGAAGAAATCAATGTCTCTCACCGGGTCGACGATACCGGCCATCCGGTAGGCATCTTTTGCGGCCATCGCGACATAGTCGGGATAACAGAGATCCCGCGCACACCAATAGGCGGTTTCCAGACGAAAGCCGACGCCCTCGATGAAGACCGGGGCCTTTTTCAGGGCGCGGGCCATGCGTTCGTTGACCATCACGATGGCCACTGCGGCATCTGAGGTCGGGCTTATATCCAATCGCTTGACCGGCCAGGAAAGCAGTGGAGATTTGAGGATATCATCGGCGCTCAGGTCCATGGCGATTTGCGCGGCAGGGTGGTGGAGCGCGTTGCGCTTGATCATCGCCGACACCTCGGCGAGGTCTCGCTCGCTGTAGCCGTACACATGCATGAACCGGGCCATCTCCAGGGCGAAGATATGGATCAGGGTCAATTCAAGCGGTTGTTCGGTGACGCGGTCGAAGATGGTCAGGAACGCGCCGGCCGGATGCGGCGTGCACGGCGACATCTTCTCTTCGGCAACGACCATACAGCTGTTGTATTTCCCCGAGGCAACGTGCATCCAGCCGTGAATCGGACTCATTACCCCGGTAGCACCGCCGATGAAGTGGCGCATGTATGGCTTGTTCGAACCGCCGGCGCCGGCGATCAGATGCTCGCCCTTCATGTGGATACCATCAAAAGCGTCAGGGGCCGTGCCAAGGGTCACGGCATCTATGTCATCGATATCGAGGCCGGCGTCTTCAAGGGCCATGCGCACTGCCTGGGCTGCCAATTCGCCCGGCGCTTCCTGGGCCCGGCGCATGAATTTGGTCATACCCACTCCAATAACTGCTACGCGATTACTCATAGCACCCTCCTTGCCTTGTCTAATATGGCCACGACGCAGGAATCGCTTGGGACTCCGCGCCATGCGTGCACCAGAACGCGCTCGGCATTCACCTGGCATCTGCCGGCTTCACCGCGCAGCTGCGAGAACGCTGCGTAGAGCCGGGCGCCTCCTGTTGCCTCGAACAGATCTCCGCCCCCCAGGACGCCGCCATCCGGATTGACAGCCTGATCATGGTTGTCGCCGACACCCAACGCTTCCATATGCATAAGCTGCCGATGCGCGTATGTGTCGGAGACAAAGAAGGCATCGATTTCCCGAGCCGGGTCGATAACACCTGACTCTTTGTAGGCTCGGTCGGCGGCTATGGCTGTACCGATGGATAGACTGTGATCACGGCGCTCGAGGATGGACGTACCAGATCCCCAGCCGATGCCCGAGATATAGGCAGGCTTTTTTGCGTACCGGTGAGCAGCCTGGTCGGTACCCAGCACCGCAATAACCGCACCATCGGCATAACCGGCGCACATCAGCTCCGTCAGAGGCAGGGAAACCGGACGAGAGCCGATAACATCATCAACAGAGAAATTGTCTCCATAGGGAGCGTTCGAGTTGGCGACGGCAGCTCCGCGATTTTTAACCACGACTTCGGCTACCTCTTCGATCGTATATCCCGTCTCGCTCAGGAAGGAATTGAGTTCCAGTCCTGCCAGCCAGTGCGGCGACAGGCCGAAGCGATTGAAGACCGGATCGAAGGCGAATCGAACCATTTCGTCTTTGGTCAAAATATTCGAGGCCTTGCTGTAGGACTCGACGACCAGGATATCGAAGCGTCCGGTCTCGATCTGCATGGCTGCCGATGCAACCGCATGCATGAAATCGCCGGGGATGGTGTACACCGGTTTGCGCACCATGCCGAGCTGATCGGGAACATACTCGTCGGCTATCGAATAGCCGGAGGGAAAGTCTTCTTCTGCAGATACGGCACCGTCTATCCGGTCTACCGTGACGCCCGCATCCCTGTAAGCCATTTTAGCAGCTTTGGCTATCATCTCACGATACGACAGACCCGTCGACGTGGGAGTGAAGCCGCAGATGCCCATTCCTAACACTGCAACGCCCATGGCACCTTCCTCTCGTCCGGTGTTTACCAGTTCATCATGCCCGGAAAATCCACCTGCCGGGCACAGCGCCCCGGAAAAGCCCTCAGGGATGAATTGGCGGAGAGTTTCTCATGGAAACAGGCTGTATGATTAATATTTTATATTAGTTAATATTAATTAATATAGATAATTAGTCTGTGTCAATTCCATTTTTCAATGGCTTACGACTCGTGGCGTTCATGTGTGGCTAAAATGGCTTCGGCAGGCTTTCTGCTGGTCGCTGAGCCGTCTCATTGAGCCGGCTTCCCCTCCGGCAGCGGCAGATAGCGTCGCTGCATAGCTTGAGGGTCGTGTTAATGAAACGCATTCGAGCAGTTGGTCGCAGCTCACAATAAAATCGGAAATATTGAAAACGTGCGGTCATTGCCGATACAGCGCCGGTATGTACGTCGGTTGGCGCAATTGCCCGCATGTGTGGTATATTAACTAACTTGAAAAATCGGGATTTTGGTGCAAGATGAAGGTTTGCAATAAAAATTTTCCCCAGATATGGATGTGATATCTGAAGGATAAAATTTTTATGCGCATTGCAGCTTGTGGGCCGAAACGGCAATGTATCAAGGAAGCCTGAATGATCTATCAGATTTAAAAGAGAATATTATGAAGACAAAGACAAAAATAATGATCTGGATATCAGTGCTCGCCTTGTTGGATATGATTATTCCGATACCTTTTACGGCTCTTATTTTGATCTATGTTGTTTCAGAGAGACCTGCATGGTTTGGAAACCTGGTTGATGAAATTTATAATTCCTGAAATGAATGAGTTTTGACCCGCTGATCGTCATCTCCAGCGACGAAACTCGACCCATCCATCAGACACTACCACAATCGATTCCAGTCATTACCTTGTAAGCAGGTCACGGCCGCAGCACACTGGTTCCCGGTGATGGCGGCTGTCATGGTCCATGCCGGCCGTTTTCAACCAGCAGGAGGAAAGATCATGAACTTCAGACGGGTAATCATGCCACTTCCTGTCATCGTAACGCTGCTGCTCAGCGTTGCGCTACCCGTGCCTGTCCAGGCAAAATCAGAGATCTACACGAACTTGCGGGGAATAGCCATCAAGGGCTACGATCCGGTTGCCTTTCACACCGAGGGCAGGTCGGTTGAGGGATCCTCTCGCTTCGAGCTTGACTGGAAAGGTGCCACCTGGTGGTTTTCTAGCAACGAGAACCGTGAGCTATTCAAGGCCGATCCGGAAAAATATGCGCCCCGCTACGGCGGATATTGCGCCTGGGCCATTTCCCAGGGCACCACTGCCGGGGTGGATCCCCAGAATGCCTGGAGCATCGTCGACGGCAAGCTGTATCTCAACTACAACATGGAGATCAAACAAAGGTGGGAAGCGGACATCCCCGGCAACATCGAGAAGGGCGACGCGAACTGGCCGGGTGTGTTGAAATGATTGATGTGAACGATGAAATCGCCGGTACGGTCCACGCGGGTAATGAGCTGCACCGGGCGCGGATTCCCGAAATAGGTTTTTCGGGCCAGCCTCTGACCCTGGGGGCTCAGGCGTTGTCGGCAGATGCGTGCTGTTTATAGATCTGAGCAACCCTGGACGCTGACATGCCGATCCGTTCGCCGATTTTCCGGTAGCTCTGTCCGTTGGACACCAGTTCAGAGATGAGCCGGTTTCTCTGAGACGGGTCTTTTATTTTCCGCTTATCGATATTCTCACAGAAATCCAGGCCGTTGTCCTTGAGAATCCTGCTGACCTGCAAGGCCGTGGCTTTCCCGCACTCCGGCAGAGACAGCAGGTCATCCCGGGTCATCCTGGAAAAATCGGCAACCCGGTTGATTCGATTGTCGCTGCAGATTCTAATCAGTCGCATCGAGCACGGGTATCTCTTGTCCGGATTATCCTTGAATCTGATATGCGGCATAGTGCACCTCCTTGATCGAAACCTCAAAGCCTCCTGAGCAACGGTCTCTCTGTCATGCGGTACCTTCAGTTCGCCGACCGATCCGATCCGGTACCGCCTTCAATGATGCAGATCCGGGTGATGCCGCTGATTCAAGGGTATTGAACAAGGGAGGCCGCATCACCCGGGAGGTGATATGGCAGCGTATGTGCCTTGATGGAAATAAATTAAATACTAAACAAAAAGACGCAACCATCCACAGTAGAAACGGTGGCAGAAACGAATCTGCGAGCCAACCATCGAATCGCATCCTCTGACCTGCCGGACGGCCGCCCTGTTACCCGAAATTCAGGAAAAGTTTGGCGTACGCCGGTTTCAGCATATTGATGGATTTGCTCATGGCCGCCGGATCTTTGCTTTCGACAGCCGTTTTCAGTGCCGCCAGCGATTCGAACAGCCCCTTTTCCAGCTGCTGATACTGCTGGTTCTCTCGGTACGCTTGGGGAGCGTTTTCTCTGATGGCGCCGGCGAGGTAGTTCAATACCGCCAGCTGCCCCTGAATTCTGGAAACCGCAGGTTCATCGATGGTGTTCGGGGTGAAGCCGCCCGTGAGCAATGCTTCCATCACCCGGTGATAGTTGTTGATGTGGTCGCTGAAGACAATCACCGAGTTCCGTTTGCGCAGATCGGTCAATTCATCCCTGATGGCTTCAAGGGTTTCGTGTGCTTCGGCGAGGTTGCCCTGCCTGATCTGATCGGCACTGTTTTGGGCGATTTCTTCGACGGCGGATAAGGTCGATTCCCATTTCAGGTCGCTGCTGAATACCTGGGGCGGACTGCTGCCGTAGGTCTGTCTTATCTGCTGCCATTGCCGGATGAAGCTGTCATTGGCCTCCGCCGACTTTGCGGCATCGTTTTTGTTCGTCTGGAACAGCGCTTTCCGGTAGGCCGCATAGGCCTTTTCGACATCCGCGTTGAATTGCACAAAGGGGTTCTCGGCGGCGCCTGACAGTGATGCCAAACCCAGCATCAGACATACCGCGATGATGACTGATTTCATGGTGGTATTCTCCTTGCTCGTTCATTTCATCTGGATTGTTGAGCGCAGGCCGGCGGGGCCCGCTCGGTGCTGTCGAACAAAACTAAGACCTCGATGAGCGGTTGTGAAGGAGCAGTTTTAACATTTAATTAAATTATTCAACAACGACCGGTTGCGATCGTCTTTGGAGGATATGATAGGTAAGGGGAATTCATCGGCGCGGCACGCGCCACATGCCGTCGTCGTTTCTGCAGGCAATTCCGGGGTATTCGCAGGCTTGCTGGGTCTGCACGATGACCTGCTGATACTGGCGGCAGAAGCCTCCCATCTCATCCCTGAAGGTCTGTTTCGAGGTCAGGCTCACCTCCAGGTGGTCCTGCCGGTCTTAACAGACCATCGTCGTTTCCCTCCGGGCCGACATCACCGTTTATTGGGCAGTTCCATTCCTCACCGGCAGTGTCCTGCTGCGGTAGGCACGGATCTGGCGGGCCCGGGCGGCGTTGGGGTTGGTCGGAACGGCCCTGGTCGGCGACTGAACCTGGGCCGGGGCGCCCGAGCCGCCCGCCGGTCGCGCAGCAACCCTCCGAACGGTATCGGCCGCCCCCGGTTTACTGACCTGCGGCACATTGATCTTGCGGGCCTCGGCTATGTCTAAAAACTCATTTTTGCCGTTCAGGGATATGATCACTTTGCCGTAGCTGATGTCAGTTATCAGGGCGCCCTGAAGACTGTCTCCCTCGCGGTACATCTCCTGGGTTCGTTTTCGTTTGTCGTAGATGATCGCGCGGTGATCGTTTTCGATGCCGGTAACCGTTCCCATCAGGGCCACGGCCAGGGTGGTCGGCTCCACCGCTGCCGATGAATCGGTACCGTCAGCTTGACCTTCGTCTGTTTCCTTCGACGCGAAGAGATTACGCTCGGCTATCATGGAAAGATCCACCGGCAGCGGTTCGGTCTCGGCTGCTGCCGGCGGCGCCGGTTCTGCAGGTTCGCTGCGATCCGCCGCTGCGCTGTCCTCAAGCGGTGTGGAGAGGTGATAATAATGATACGCGGCTGCCCCACCGATCGACAGCAGGGTTACCAGCAACAGGGGGATCTTCAGATTCACCATGGGATGCATGCATAAACATTCTATCAGCCGGCTGCGCGCCCGGTCGAAATGTACCTTACAGTCTAACGCTATCTATCGTCAAATCAAGCAGGTAATTCAGCCGTCATCCCCCCTGAACCAGCGGACTTATGTCCGGGTGGTCGGTGATGACTTTGATCAGCAGATCGCTGCGGGCGTCGAGCCGTCTTCGCACCATGTGCAGGAGCCGGTGCATGAGCCGGTAACCCATCTCGTAATCCTGGTCGATCAGCGCAAACAGGGTCTTGGCTCGGATTCTCAAGATTTCGCAAGGTTCGCCGCAGATCGTATCGACCGAGAATTCTTCGTCACCAAGCAGCGCCGACCAGCCGAAGGAGTATCCCGGCTTGACCGTTCCCATGGAGATGGTGACTTTTTCCGACACCCGATGCTCCAGCAGAATCTTGCCCCGTTTCAACGAATAGAACTGGTTGGCGCGGTCTCCCCGGCGGAAAATGATCTCCCCCTCCGCATACCTGAGCAGCTCGAATTCCGGCAGCAGTTTCTGGATCATGTCATCGGTCAGGTAGCTGAGGATTACGATATCCTTCACATCACTGCGTGTTACCATGGCTCACCTCGACTCAGGTTATGCGCGGCCCGTGCAGAACGTAGAGCACCGACAGCAGCAGCGCCGCGCCGGCGACGCTGATGCCGATCGGCACCGCATTGTTGCGGATCAGCATGGTGATCCGGCTGCTCAGCTGAGCCTGCTGGTCATCGGACAATTTCAGAATCTTCCATACCGGGAGCATCGCCAGTATCAGTAGTCGCGCGGCGCCGTGCTCCGACCACCGGGCGAGTCCGGCGGTGAACCGCTGCACGAAGATCGCCTCACAGAACCGGTTCAGCCGGTTCAGCCCGCCATCGACGACATCGTAGAAGCGCACCGAGAAGACCCGGTAGAACCAGTCCGTATCCAGGTTGATGGCCCGCATCTCGGCCGGGTAATAGCCGGACAGGATCAGCAGGCAGAAGGCCAGGGCCCCGAACATCAGGAGCTGCAGTTGACCGACTACATGGGCGCCGGTGTAGGGGAGGTAGTCGACCGGATACGGCAGGATAGCGTAGAGCGGGTACGGGTAAACCCCCAGAAACACGCAGATGAAAGCGGCGATTCCCATCGCCAGGAGCATGGTTCGCGGCGGCTCCTGGGCCCGCAGGCCGGAGTCGTGGCCGAAGAACATGAAATAGGGGACCTTGATGCCCGCATGGTGGAACACGCCGGCCGAGGCAAACTGGAGTATCAGCCACACGACCACGAGCTTGTCGTGGGCAGCGGCGCTGATGATCATCGATTTGGACACGAAGCCGCTGAACAGCGGAAACGCGGATATCGAAGCAGCCCCGACGATGCAGAACAGGCAGGTCAGGGGCATGGTCTTGTAGAGCCCGCCGAGGTCCGTGCAGCGGATCCTGCCGGTGACGTGCAGCACCGATCCCGCGGCCATGAACAGCAGTGCCTTGTAGAGGATATGACAGAAGGCATGGGACACCGTACCGTTGATGGCCAGCGCGGTACCAATGCCGATGCCGCACATCATGAAGCCGACCTGGTTGATCAGACTGTAGGCGAGCACCCGGCGGATGTCGTTCTCCAGCACCGCGTAGAAGATCGGGATCGCGGTCATCACCGCCCCCAGCCAGATGAGCAGTTCGGTGCCCGGAAACATCCGGGCCATCAGGTACACCGCGCTCTTGGTGGTAAAGGCGCTCAAAAACACGGCCCCGGGTACGGTCGCCTCCGGATAGGCGTCGCTGAGCCACGGGTGGAGCGGCGGGATCGCGGCGTTGACGGCAATGCCGATGAATATCAGCCAGGAATCGACGCCGGCCAGGCCGACATAGTCGAAGCCGGTGGTGCCGGTGCGGCCGACATAGAGGAGGATTCCCGCCAACAAGCAGAGCCCGCCGACCACATGCACCAGGATATAGCGCAGGGCGGCGGCCTGGGATGCGTCGGTCCGCCGGGCGAGGATCAGAAAGGTCGAAGCGACCGCCATGACCTCCCAGAAGATGTAGAGCGAGAACACGTCGCCGGCAAAGGTCACGCCCAGTGCCCCGCCCCCATATGCCAGCGCCGAGCAGTACTGGAGATCGTCGCCGATATCGACGGCGAAGAGCATGCCCAGGAAGGTGACGATACAGAAAATATAGCCGAAGACGCGGCTCAGTGCGTCGATTTTGAAAAGGGTCAGCTGGTGACCCAGGACGGTGAATATCCAGGTGCTTCCGGCTTCGGTGAAGAAGATGGTGAGAAAGGCCAGCACCGGCAGCGCCAGCAGCAGCCCCTGCTTGGCCCTGCCCTTCAGCACCGGAACCAGCAGGGCTCCGCCGACGAGCAGCAGGGCAGGTGGAAAACCTCCTATCAGGACGGCCGGGTTCATTTCGGTCGAGCCTCAGCGATCACCGTCTCGTGTGTAATAATCTTCATCCCGTTTCACCCAGCGGCGCAGAACCTTGGCGACAAAGATCAGCAGTACGCAGGACACGAAGCCGTAGGCGGCGAAAAACTGCGGAGCCTCTTCCCAGGCAAATTCCCCGTGTTTATGAACGAACGGGTCGATGCACAGCAGTACTACCAGGCATCCGTAGAACATATACAGAAAACGTTTCACGTTTCTGGGATTGTCGAACAGAGTCAGCTCTTTTTTCATCCTCATGTCTCCTTTGGTCCGGTCTTCTGGGCCTCAGAAAAGGGCGCGGCCGAAAATGACGGCCAGGTAGCAGACCCCCACCGCCAGCGCGATATAAAATGCGGTTCGATAGCCGGGAACCGGTTCATGTTCGAGGGTCATCTTTTCCTGCCCGTCATTCATATTCCCTCATCCTCCAAAAATCGACTGAGCCGCCAGCCGGGCCAGGTCCAGAAACGGCTGGGGATAAAAAAACAGAACCACCGAGGCCGCCGCGGTCAGCAGCGGCGGAAGCAGACACCAGGTCGGCGCTTCCTGAACCGGGCCGGTGAACAGAGACTCCGGCTCGGGGCAGAAAAAGGCGCGGTAGACGACCGGCAGGAAGTAGGCCGCATTGAGCAGCGAACTGACCAGCAGCGCCGCCAGCATCACGAACTGGTGCGCTTCCACCGTTCCGATCGCCAGATGCCACTTGCTGATGAAACCGCCGCCCGGGGGCAGGCCGATCACGCTCAGGGACCCGATGAAAAATGCCGCCATGGTGAGCGGCATACGCCTGCCGATGCCCGCCATCCCGCTGACGTTTTTCACCCCGCTGGCAACGAAGATGGCGCCGGCGCAGAAGAACAGGGTGATCTTGCCGAAGGCGTGCATGGCAATATGCAGCGCCGCGCCGATCAGACCGCTCTTGGACAACAGGGCCGCTCCCAGTACGATGTAGGAGAGCTGGCCGATGGTGGAAAAGGCGAGCCGCCGTTTCAGCCCGTCCTGGCTGAGCGCGATCAGGGACGAAACGATCATCGTGAAGGCCGCGATGGTGCAGACGGCCGTGGAGATGTTCAGGTCGGTCAGCATCCCGGTGCCGAAAATCGAGGTCATCACCCTGAGGATGCAGAACACTCCGACCTTGACGACGGCGACGGCGTGCAGCAGCGCGCTCACCGGGGTCGGGGCGACCATCGCCGCCGGCAGCCAGGCGTGAAACGGCATTAAAGCCGCCTTGGCAAAGCCGAACACAAAGAGCAGCAGCAGTACCGTCGCAGCCTGGGGGCCTATGGTGCCGGCGGCGATCCCCTGCGGTGCAAAGGTAAGCGTGCCGGTTTTCTGGGCGATGAACACCATCGCCGGCAGAACCATGGCGATGGAGGTGCCGAGAATGAAAACCAGGTATTTCCGGCCGGAACTGCGGGCCTCGGGATCCTGGTGATGGGTGACCAGCGGATAGGTGGCGAGCGACAGCACCTCATAGAAGAGGTACATGGTCAGTAGGTTTGCCGAGAATGCGACACCGATGGTGGCAGAGAGGGAGAGCGCAAAGAAGCAGTAATACCTGGTCTGCGCATGTTCCTTCAGCCCCCTCATGTAGCCGATGGAATAGATCGAGGTGACGATCCACAGCGAAGACGACACCAGCGCGAACAGCATGCCCAGCGCGTCGACCCTTAGTTCGAGCCCGTAGCCGGGCAGCACCCGGGCGATGGAATATTCGATCTGGAACCCGCCGAGCACCAGCGGCAGCATCGAGGCGACCACCAGGAACTTGAGCGCCGCGGCGCCCAGCGTCCACGCCTCCCGGACGTTGGGGGAGCGGGCCGACGACATCAGTATAGGGATGACCAGCAGCGAAACCAGTACGGCGATCAGCGGTCTGATTGATACCATGGTTTGCAGCGGTTCAACGGTCATGGTATCGGCCTCCGGACGAGGTTCCCGCCGCCAGGGCTGCGCCGCTTATTTCCGCCGCCGCCTGCATGCTCAGCTCAGCCCCGGCGGAAGCGCGAGGTGGATGACCCTGGTGACGATCTCCCCTGAATAGAGGCCCAGCACAATCAACAGAACCGCTGTGGCGATCAGCACCGTGAGCAGATCCGCCGGAGCTTCGGTAACGGCTCCAGTGCCGGCGGCCGGAACGGTCCGGCGGTAGCGGTAGGCATGTGGCGGTGATGTTGGTTCGAAGTAGCAGATCTCAAAGACACGAAAGAACAATATGCCGTTGACCAGGCTGCTGAAGATCAGCGCCGCCACGAATCCGTACTGGCCGGCCTCGATCCCTCCCGATATCAGATACCACTTGCTGAAGAAGCCGCAGGTCGGGGGGATGCCGATCAGGGACAGGGCCCCGACCACCAGCGCCGCCATAGTCGCCGGCATGGTGCGAAACAGCCCGGTAAGGTTTCTCAGACGGTCGTCTTCGGCCTTGAAGGCGATCGCTCCTGCCGCCAGAAAGACGCACAGGGTCATGAACGCGTCGTTGATGATGTGCAGAACCGCGCCGCTCATGCCGGAGCGGTTGCCGAGCCAGAACCCGCCGACCATGTAGCCCACTTCCGCAACCACGATATAGCTCAGCATCTTTTTCAGGCGCCGCTGGGACAGGGCCATCAGCGAACCGATGGTGATCGCCAGGATCGCCAGCCACAGGATCGGCAGCCGCAGCAGCGTTTCGTCGAAGGCGAAATCGAAGCTGAAGACGCTCAGCGTGATCCTGATCATCACATAGATCATCACCTTGGTGGTCAGCGGTGCAATCAGGCTGCTGACCATCGAGGGGGCATAGGTATAGGCATTGGGAAGCCAGCCGTGAAGGGGGAGAAGGGCCATTTTTACGAACAGGCCGGTGAGGCACAGAACAAAAGCCATGATGACCAGGTTCGAGGGCAGCAGCGACGGCAGGATTGCGGCGATGTCGGCCATGTTCAGGGAGCCGGTGATCACATAGAGGTAGCCGATGCCGAGTAGATACAGGCTGGCTCCGACGGTGCCCATGAACACGTAGTTGAGGCCCGACAGAAACGCCCGTCCCGGCCCCAGGCCGAGCAGTGCGTATCCGGTGAGGGAACTGATCTCGAGCAGTACATAGAGATTGAACGCGTCGCCGGTGATGAGTATACCCAGAAGCCCGGTGGTGAAGAGCAGGTAGAGCGCGTAGAAGGCGCCTGTTTTTTCCCGAAATTCCTGTTCGGCGACCGTTCTGCAGGCTGCCAGGTTGAGAAACGACACCAGGGACACGGCGACGGCGATCAGGCCGTTGAGATGATCGATCCTGTAGGCGATGCCCACCGGAGGCGGCCAGCCTCCCAGGTAGTAATCCACCGCTCCTTCCGACAGCACCCGCAGCAACAGGGTCACGGCGGCCGCCAGCGAGGCGCCGACGGCGGCGATGGCGATCGGAAAACACAGTCTCCGGTCGAACCACCAGAGCGCCGTCACCAGCAGGGCGGCGAGCAGGGGAACGGCAACGATCAGTGCGGGCAGCTGTTCTTTCATCCATCTCCAGGTCTGTGGCTGACGGCAGTAGCGGTCGACGGCCGCCGGTGGTCAGCCGGATGTGCTTGTGCTTCCCGGTTCGGACTCCATGATTTTTTCCTGGATCTCGTCCTCCTCCAGGGTTCCGTACTGGGCATGAATTTTCATCGCCAGCGCCAGCGCCACTCCCAGTGTTGCCACCGAAACCACAATGGCGGTCAGCATCAACACGTGGGGCAGGGGGTTGATATAGTCGGCGGCATGCACCGCATGCGCTGAATCGCCGTAGGCGTGTTCGATGATCGGCAGCGTCGCGCCTCTCTTGGTGCCGATGGATACGTAGAAAAGGATGATGGCGGTCTGGAAGATGTTCATGCCGATGATCTTCTTCACCAGGTTCTTTTTGGCGATCATCGCGTACAGGCCAATGACGAGCAGAATAATCACCGCCCAGTAATTGTACTTGGTGAGGATGAAGGTGGCCAGGGACTCCATGTTATAATCCTTCGTCCTGTTTGCCTGCGGAAGAGAGGTTGTAGTAGATCCATACCATCACCGCGGTCACCGCCAGCCCTACCCCGGTCTCGACGATCAGGATGGAGTACGACCGGGCGCTTACCGGATCGACGCCGAGCAGCGAGGCCATCCCGCGGTAGTCGAGAAAACCGGCACCGAGCAGCAGACAGAGCATCCCGGTGCCGCCGTAAATGATTACCCCCACCGACCCGAACAGCGCACTCATCCGCTCGCTCATGCGCCGCAGCGTTCTTCTGAGGTTGTTGGAGATGGCGTAGAGAATGATCGCCGCACCGAAGATGACTCCTCCCTGGAAGCCGCCGCCCGGGCTGTGGTGGCCGTGGGCGATCACGTAGAGGGCGAAGAGCTGGATAAAGGGGACGACCAGCCGGCAGGTCATGGTGATGATCACGTCGTAGGGCACCCAGACGCTGTCGATGCGTTCGAACTCCCTGGTATCTTCCGGGATTTTCCCGCCTTTTTCGATGCGCAGGGTCAGCCCGGTGGGCAGGTGGCGGTAGAATCTGGCTTTGGGGGCGGTGCGCTCGGAAATTCGCATCAGGAAGAAACAGGCCAGACCCGCGGAAAAAATCACCGCGGTTTCGAACAGGGTGTCATACCCCCGGTAATCGGCGAGTACCGCGGTCACGATGTTGGGAACCGAGGTGTCCTCCATGGTATGCTCGATGTAATAGGGTGAAACGTGGGTGGCGGCCGGCGAAGACGCATCGCCCAGGTCGGGGAAGTCGAGGGAGAGATGAAACAACAGCCCCCCCAGCAGGACCACCGTTATGAACCCCAACAGTCTCAATCCCTGGTCCTCCTCGTTGTCCTGAAAACCGCCGCGACAAAGAACACGGTGCTCACCCCGGCCCCCACCGAGGCCTCGGTAAAGGAAACATCGACCGCCCCCATGATGGACCAGAGCAGACACATCATGAAGCTGTAGGCTCCGAACATGATCGCCGCGCCGAGCAGGTCCCTGATGGATATGGCCGCAATCCCGCAGATGATGACGATCAGCAGGATGATCAGATCGAGCTGCCAGATCATGTGCGGCCTCTTTTGCCGGGGGCTGTCCACGGACTCAGCCCGGCCCTGACGCCGGCGTCGAGGATGGCGTGGGTGGCGGTGGGGCTGGTAATGAACACGAACACCACGATCAGCATGATCTTCAGGGCGGTGAGAATGGCTGACAGGGTGAGGTCCTGGACCACGTAGAGGGCGATGCCGGTGAGGCTTAGCAGAAGCCCCATGGTATCAAGTTTACCGGCGGGGTGAAGCCTCGAATAGAAATCGGGAAAACGCAGGATGCCGACCGATCCGCCGGCAAAGAAAAAGAGTCCCAGAACAATCAAAACGGCTGCCAGAAACGAAATCACAATCCCTCCGAAACCAGTGGTGCAATGCCCGCGCGATCAGTGACCTTCATCGTAGAGACCCTTGCGCTTCTGAAAATATCTCGAGGCCGCCAGAACGGCGATGAAGTTCAGGCACGCGTAGGCCAGGGAGATATCGACGAACATTTCGACCCGCTGGTAGATGATGCCGATCAGCAGCAGCAGTACCGTGGTTTTGCTGCCGATCGCGTTGACCCCGACCATCCGGTCGAGAACGGTGGGGCCGAACACCGCCCGATACAGCGACAGAACCATGATCAGTGACAGAGCGATGGCCGCGTACAGGAAAAAGGTCTCCATCATTCCCCCATCAGGCGGGCGACTTTCTCCTCCATTTTCCCCGGGAGCGAGGCGGCCGAAGGCTCGTCGATGGCATGAACAGCGAATTCTCCGGTTATCGATACGAACACCGTGATCGTCCCCGGCGTCAGGGTAATTGAATTGGCGAAGATGAACAGCGACATCGGCCGTTTGAGCCGGCTTTTGAAATGGATGATTTCAGGAGAGATCAACTCGATCATGCGGGGATGGAACGCCAGGTAGAGGACATGCAGATTGGCCAGAAAAATCTGGTAGAGGAGCCAGGGGATATAACCGATGAATCCCAGCCACTGACGGGGAAGCCGTCCCAAACCCCGCCAGGAGATCAGAATGGTGCCGGCCCCGAGTGCGACGACGCCGCTGGCGAGCACGCCGAGGGTGAGATGCAGTGCGTCAAACCGTCCGGACAGCACAATCCAGGTCGCCAGGCAGATGCAGAAGGCGATGATGAACGAGATGCCTTTCCTGGTTCGTGCCGATAAGGTGGAAGTTCGAACCCGCCTGACCGGGGGAATGTGTTCCGGCGAGATGTTTTCAACGTTCACAGGGCACACCCTCCAGTTCACCAATGCTGCCGATCACTGAGTCTGCGTTCTGCGGGCGGACCGATCGGAGCCTTTCAGATCGGAAACTTACAAACGCTGAACCGCGTGTTTATAATATGTCAACTCCCGCGGCAATGCCAGTACTATACAGAGCGCGGAGTCCATTTCATCCTGGGCGCCCTGAACGTATGTCGCTGTGAATAAGTGAGTTTCCCGAAGCCAGTCAACTGACCGTTTTTCCCTCGATGTAGTCGGTCAGGTAATGAATCTCGACATCCCATACGTTGATCTTCGCCCTTACCAGATCGCCGATCGATATCAGGCCGACCAGGCTGCCCCGTTCGATCACCGGCAGGTGGCGGATCTTGCTTTCGGTCATGATCGCCATCAGATCGTCGACGTCGTCTTCCGGGGTCACGACGATGATGTTCCTAGTCATGATTTCACTTACCGTGATCGTCGTCAAATATTCCGGATGATGATGAATGGCTCTGAACACATCGGTCGGGGAGACGAGTCCGATGGCCTCGTTGCGGTTGTTGGTGACGATCAGGCAGCCGATCTGATTGATCATCATCATCGAGACGGCATCAACGAGCAGCACCGTCTCTTCGACGGTTATGACCCGTGTCCCTTTTTCGGCAAGGATGTCTTGTGTTTTCATGCGCAGATCCCCTTTTCCCTGGAATGGTACGGAAATTGACTCGTCTTGCTGCCGGCTGCCGCAGGCGGCTCATAAGACCGGCACCCCCTGCTGAAGAGCAGAAGCGTGCCTGCTGACTTCACGGTAAAACCATCGTGGCCCGCTCTAATCCATCCATTATAGCATACTCGCCGGCAAACACCTACAGGCTTAATGAACTGTCCGCTGCTGCCGATGTGTATGGCCCGCTCCTGAACGGCTCCGATGCCTTCACCGGAGCCGTATCGGTCCTGTATCCGCGCGGCAGCACGACGGTCTTTTCTGAGGTCATCACGCGCGACAGAAAGGTATTTACTGAGGGGCCTACCCTTTTGCTGATCAATCGTTATCTTGTACGGTACGGTTTTGCTCGGGCTGAATTGACAGGCATGGCGGGATCCGCCCAATGTTGCCGTAACAGGGCCGGCGGTGTCGATTGCAGCGCTGTAGAGCTTGTCTGATGGTAATTGAAACAAGCGGAGGAAGATATGATCACCTTGTACACCTGGGGGACGCCGAACGGCCGTAAGGTGTCCATCATGCTCGAGGAACTGGCGTTGCCGTACGAGGTCGTGCCGGTCAACATCGGCACGGGGCAGCAGTTTGATCCGGCCTTTCTGGCCGTCAGTCCCAACAACAAGATTCCGGCAATTGTCGACCAGGAAACCGGGCAGGCCCTGTTCGAGTCCGGCGCCATCCTGCTCTATCTCGCAGAGAAATCGGGAAAACTGATGCCGGCCGACGCCAGGGAAAAATGGCAGGTCGTGCAGTGGCTGATGTGGCAGATGGCAGGGCAGGGGCCGATGCTCGGACAGGCTCATCATTTTCTGCATTTCAACCCGGGCAAATCTGACTATGCCGAAAAACGTTATCATGAGGAGGCCAGGCGCCTTTACGGGGTGCTGGACACTCAGCTGGGACGACAGGGATTCGCGGCGACCGGTGAGCTGACCATCGCCGACATCGCGATCTGGCCATGGGTAAGCCGCTTTCAGTTCCATAAAATCGATCTGCATGAATTCCCCCATGTGCTTGAATGGTATCTGAGACTGGCGAAGCGGCCGGCGTTCGAGGCGGGCTACCGGGTTCCGGACGCGCAGCAGAAGATCGCCATCCCCTGATCGAGACCGCTTCTAGCGGATGAATCGCGGACACAAGAGAACATGACAGCAGACGACATCATCAGACTCACCGGCAGGATAGATGAACTCGAGCACGAACTGGCCGACCTGAAAAGTTCCTGCGAGCGGCAGCTAGTGGAAAATCTGTCGAAGTACCGAAGAGTCATCGACTCGACTTCGGAAGGATACCTGGAACTCGACCAGGCTCTGACCATAACCGATTGCAATTCAGCGATCCTGACCATACTCGCCCGGGAAAAACAGGAACTGCTGCACAAATCCTTCAACACCCTGTACGACAAGAACAGTGTGTTTCCGCACTTTGCGAACAGAAACCATCTGAGTTTCGAGGCCCAGTTCGAATCCGGCAACGGAGCGTCCGTGCCGCTGCTCTGCAAGCGCAGCATCTTCCATGATGCAGACGGCGGCCCCGGCGGGTACCTGGTCCTGGTGACCGACCTGACCGATCTCAAAAGGGCCCAGGAGCGTCTGCAGGATGCCCGGGACCGCTTCCGGATCATGTACAACAATGCCGTGCAGGGGATGTACGAGTGTACGATCGACGGCCATTTCATCAGTGTCAATCCTGCCCTGGCCCGGACCTTCGACTTTGACACGACCACCGACTTCATCAGGCATTTCGGGGGTGGTGTAGGGTGCTTCAGCAACCCTGACGATCACCGGAAGCTGCTGTCGCTGGTAAAAGAACGCGGGGTTGTGAAGAATTACGAAGTGGAAATGGTGAAACCGGACGGCAAGACGGTGTGGGCGCTGATCAGCATGAGACTGTCGGAAGACACCTTGGGCAAGCCGGTGATCGAGGGTATTCTGATCGACAATACCGAACAGAAGCTTGCCGAACAACGGTTGCGGGTGAGCAGGGAGCGGTTCCGCTATCTGGCGATTCACGATAATCTTACCGGTCTCTACAACACCCGACACCTCTACAAGGCTCTGGACAGAATGGTCACCGAGAGCGGTGAGGCGGGCACGCCCTTTTCTCTTGTCTTCCTCGACATGGATAACTTCAAGCGGGTGGTGGATACCTATGGCCATCTCAATGGCAGCCAGGTGCTCAAGGAGGTCGCGGCGACCCTTCAGGAGAGCATCGAGGACCCCGCCTTCGGCGTCGCCTACGGGGGAGACGAGTTTGTTCTGGTGCTGCCCGGAAAGGGCAAGCAGGCCGCGCTCGAACAGGTCCGGAACGTACGCGCCAGCATGAAGAAGACCACCTACCTCCAGAATAAGGGCCTGGCAGTGCGTATGTCCGCCAGCTTCGGGATCGCCACCTTCCCCGACGATGCCGGAGACCGGGACAGCCTGCTGGCCCTGGCCGACGAGGCCCTGTTCGCGGTCAAATCGGCCGGCAAGGATGCGATCGGCACCGCTGAATTCTCCGGCATACCGTAAACGGCCGGCCGTTCAGGATTGCGGTGCAGTCCAGGTATCGGTCGATGGGTGATCGTCAGCGGCTCGATGATGGTGCGGGCGGTTCTGCCTCTCCTTCGTGAATCGATGTGATCAGCCGCTCACCGGCGGAGCGGAGATGAGATTTGACCGCTTCCTCGGCGGTTTTTGCGTCCCGCTGCTCGATGGCCCGAAGGATGGCCTCGTGTTGATCGTACACCTGGGCATATCCCCAGTCATATTTGGCTTTCTGCTTCATCCAGTGCCAGATCGGCTGCCTCAGCTCCATCAGAAAGCGGATCAGAACGCTGTTGCGGCAGGCTCTGGCGACTGCCAGGTGAAATTCAAGATCAGCGGATGTCGGGTCTTCATGCCGGCTCATGGCCTGTCTGAGGCGGTCGTGGCTGGCCCTGATATCGGCGATGTCGCCGGCAGATGCGCGCTCGGCGGCAAGACGGACAATGATGCACTCCAGCTCGATTCGCGCTTCGACGATCTCACGAATCTTTTCCCGGCCGATTCCGATCAGGCCGATCCGTTTGGCGTCGCCTTCCACCGAAAAATCAGCGACATGGGTTCCCTGGCCCGGCTTTACGGTAACCAGCCCGATCAGCGACAACGCCCCGACAGCCTCTCTGATCGAGCTTCTGCCGACCTGGAACTGCCTCATCAGCTCGGTTTCGGATGGCAACCGATCCCCAGGCTTGAGCCGGCCCTCGGCAATGAGCTCAATGAGCCGGTCGGCGACCTGGTCTGCGAGCCGTTTCCGTTCTATCTGAAAGATCTGGTCATCCATGCCGATGTTGTCGTACTGTGTTTATAAGATGCTGAATTATAATGATAATATGAAATCGGTCCGCAGTCGTAATGGGATCGGATCGATCGCCTGCCTCCGTCAGATTTTTATTGACGCCGGGGGCAAAGTGCACTATGGATAGCATAACATCTGATGTTTAGATCTTCAGTTATTATGCTGCAATGCGTTCGGTTTTGCAAGCAGTCAAATCCTCAGCAGGCAAATCGTTAACCTACACGCTCAGGGATCAGTAAAATTATGCCGAAATTCAGTGCCAATCTCACCATGTTGTTCACCGAGGTCGATTTTGTCGAGCGGTTCGGGAAGGCGGCCGAAAACGGATTCAGCGCCGTCGAGTTTATGTTCCCCTACGGATGGCCGGCGGAGCAGCTGCGAGGGCTGCTCGACGCCAACAACCTTGAGCAGGTGCTTTTCAATCTGCCCGTGGACGAGTGGGCAGCCGGGGTGAGGGGAATCGCCTGCCTGCCGGGTCGGGAGCAGGAATTTCAGGAGAACGTGGAACGGGCGCTGGCCTATGCCACAGTGCTGCAGTGCCCGCGGCTGAACTGTCTGGCCGGGCTCACCCCGGCCGATGCAGACCCCGAAGCGGTCCTGGAGACGCTGGTCACCAACCTCCGGTTCGCCGCCGACGCGCTGGCAGAGGCAAACATCACGCTGCTTGTGGAGGCGTTGAACAGCCGTGACATACCCGGTTTCCACCTGGTTGGATCGCAGGCGGCCGTGAAACTCATCGATGCGGTCGACCGCGACAACGTCAGGTTCCAGTACGATATTTATCATATGCAGCGGATGGAAGGGGAACTGATCAACACGGTCACCTCCCTGATGAACCGGATCGGCCATATCCAGCTGGCCGACAACCCGGGAAGGCATGAACCGGGCACCGGCGAAATCAATTTCACCAACCTGTTCAAGGCGATCGATGCGGCCGGTTACGACGGCTGGATCGGTTGCGAGTACATCCCGGCGGAAGATACCAAGGCAGGTCTCGGCTGGATGTCGGATTATCGTTAATCGTTTGATCAAAGTACAAAGGAGATAGCAATGAAAGTAGGATTTATCGGTCTTGGAATCATGGGCAAGCCGATGAGCAAGAATCTGCTCAAGGCCGGGTATGAACTGGTGGTTATGGATCTCAACCAGGAGGCAGTGGCGGAGGTCGCGGCGGCGGGCGCGGCGGTCGCCGCGACACCCAAAGAGGTGGCGGCGCAATGCGAGTTCATTGTCACGATGTTGCCCAATTCACCCCACGTCAGGGCGGTGGTGCTTGGCGATAACGGCATCATCGAGGGAGCCAGGGCCGGCACCTGCGTGATCGACATGAGTTCGATCGCCCCCCTTGCCAGCCGCGAGATGGCCGCAGAGCTCGAGAAAATCGGGGTGGAACTGCTCGACGCCCCGGTATCGGGCGGAGAGCCCAAGGCCATCGACGGAACGATCTCGGTGATGGTCGGAGGCAAAAAGGAGATCTTCGACAAGTGTTTCGCGATCATGGATGCGATGGCCGGGTCGGTGGTCTACACCGGCTCCATCGGCGCCGGCAACACCACCAAGCTGGCCAACCAGATCATTGTCGCGCTCAACATCGCGGCAATGTCCGAGGCGCTGGTACTGGCCACCAAGGCAGGAGTCGAGCCGGAACTGGTCTACCAAGCGATCCGCGGCGGTCTTGCCGGCAGCACCGTGCTCGATGCCAAAGCGCCGCTGGTGATGGACAGGAAATTCGATCCGGGGTTCAGGATCGAGCTGCACATCAAGGACCTTGCCAACGTAATGGAAACGGCCCACGAGATCGGGGTGCCGCTGCCGCTGACCGCCGGGGTGATGGAGATCATGCAGGCACTGAAGATCGACGGCAAGCAGGGACTGGACCACGGTGGAATTATCCGCTATTACGAGCAGCTGGCCAAGGTGGAGGTATCACGGTAAGCGGCTGGTCTGCGGCAGCGGGCTGATGGCCGGAAGACAGAATAGCTATAGAAAGAATCACCAACCGGGGGCAGAACCAGCTCTGTCCCCGTAACGCCGTTACCCTGTCCGTTTCACACTCCTCACGCGGGGCCTGTCAGGAGAGCGGGAGGGCGATATGCTCCGGGGCCGGATCCAGGCAAAAGTCCCAGATTCCCGAATTCAGGTATTCCGGCCGGCGAGCAGCCTCCTGGCCAGATCCACCGCCTCACCCGCATCGGAGGCATACCCGTCGGCGCCGATATCCTGGGCAAACCGGTCATTAACCGGAGCGCCGCCGATTATCACCAGCACCTCCGAACGCAGTCCGGCCGCCTCGAGTTCGTCGATGATGTACTTCATCTGTGGCATGGTCGTGGTGAGCAGGGCTGAGAGGGCCAGGATATCCGGTTTTCTGGCGACCGCCTGAGCGATGAATTCCTCCGTTTTGACGTTGATTCCCAGGTCGATGACCTCGAACCCGACCCCTTTGAGCATGGTGCTTACCAGATTTTTACCGATGTCATGGAGATCGCCGCGAACGGTGCCGATCATGACGCTCCCCTTGCCGCCGCTGTCACCCTCGGCCAGGAAGGGTTCCAGGACCGTCAGCGCGTCGTTCATGGCCCGGGCCGACAGCAGGACCTCGGGGATGAAGACGGTCCCGTCCTTGAAGCGGCCGCCGATGATCTCCATCGCTGACAGCATGCCCCGGTTCAGGATGTCCTGCGGGGAACAGCCAGAGTCAAGGGCGTCCCGGACCTGATTCCTGATTGCCCGGTTGTCTCCCTGCAGCACGGTTTCCTTGATAACGGACAGTATCCGGAGTTGCTCGTCAGGCAGTTCGCCAGGGCCGGACATGGCGGCCGGCAGGCCCGGGGAGACCTGTTCAGCGAGTTCATCCGGGCCGCCTGCGCTGCGTGAGGGGAGCTGCTCAGGGTCCACGAATATCACCCCGCCGGCCTGCAGCGGCAGCCTGCCTTCCTTCTCGAGGCGCTCGCCGAGCCTCACCAGCCGGTCGAATACCGCGTCCGGCGGAGTCGTATCGCCGATTCCGGCAATAAATCGACTTCCGGGTGCGACCGCCCTGAACAGGTGGTCCAGATACGACTCGAACTCATCGTTGGTGGCCGATTTCTCCAGCAGCAGCGATTCCGGAATACCGCCCCACATCGTCAGCTTACCGTTTCTGCACCAGCTGTCGTAATATTCATCGATGGCGACCTTGGTCATCGGGGAGGGCGTGACCGCCTCGCAGACGTCTGCGCCGCAGTCGGCCAGCAGATCCATCAGCAGGCGGTTCTCACCGTCGGGGTGGACGAGCATCAGCTTGCCGCGGGCATGGAACAAGTCGGCGGCTTTGTGCCACCACGGCAGGAGGTCCTTCTCCATGTATGCGGGGTAGGTGATCATGCTGTCCACATTGGCGTCCCAATAGACCGCTGTGGCTGGAGAATCGGCCAGGATCGGCAGGATCTGGTCGTAGCAGTGGGCGAGCGCTTCAACCAGTTCCCCCATCTCCAGTTTGTAATCATGGTAGTGCAGAAAAAAGCTGGTTGCATCGACCAGCACCTTCTGAATGAAGTGCATCGGCGAGCCGGCGTTGAGCGCCGGGGTGGATTCGAGGGCCAGGCCGTTGTCGCCGATTTCAGCCTCCCACTTCCTGAAACGGTCATAATCGGCGCGAAAGGTCATGGATCCGAAGATATGGGCCAGCACCCGGTAGTCCTCCGGCCCCTGAATAGCGTGCTTCTGGATCCACGGAGCCGACACGCCCGCGTCCTTCATCTCCTCGGTGTAGCCATGGATCACGCTGACTGAGCCCACCGGTGTGTGATAGGCAACCCGCATCCGGTCAAAGTCGCCGTCTACCTCGATTTCGACATCAGAGGAAAATTCGAATGCGTAGGTGTACTCCTTGAGCTTGACGAGGCCGATTCCGCGATGGATGATGTCCTCGATCCGGTCCGGCTCGAGGAACTCGGGCACGATCTTGTGCAGCGCCCAGCCGTGGGACAGCGCGATCTCGTCGGCAGTGCGATTCCGGTGGTTTTCCGGCAGCGTGCCGCGGCGCCGGTTGGCGTTGTACCAGAGATCGATGCGGGGAACGTAGGGAATGGTGTCGACCATCTCCCCCCGGATTACGTCGAGGATTCGCTCTCGGTGCGTGGTCATGTCCGGCTCTCCTTCATAGTGAAAGGTTAGAAGGTTAATGGTCCGAAGGCCGGATGATCGGCTCCATGGACGGCGGCCGATCATGGAGCCCCTGACCGGTCAGCGCTGCTTCACCGTGGCCACGACCTCTTCGATCAGTCTGGTGATTTCATCGAAGCGACCGGCATTGATCAGCGCTGCGGTCGCCAGCCAGGTGCCGCCGCAGGCGATGATCCGGTCGAATGTCAGATAATCCTTGAGATTGGCGATGGTGATGCCGCCGGTCGGCATGAATCTGACATGGCCGTACGGGCCGGCTATGGCCTTGAGCATGTTCAGTCCTCCGGAGGCCTCGGCGGGGAAGAATTTCAACACCTCCAGGCCGCGTTCCAGTCCCATTTCCACCCCAGTGGGGGAATTCACCCCCGGAAACACGGGGATTCCCCGGTCGATGCAGTAGTCCACGATCCTGGGGTTGAAGCCCGGGGCAACGATGAAGCCGGCCCCGGAGTCGATGGCCTGGTTGACCTGGTCGACCGTCAGCACGGTGCCGGCGCCGACACAGATCTCCGGCAGTTCATAACTGATCGCGGCAATCGCTTCGGCGGCGGCGTCGGTGCGGAAGGTGATCTCGACGATCGGCAGGCCGCCGTCGATCAGGGCCCTGCCCAGCGGCAGCGCATCCCGGGCCTCGTCCAGTTTGACGACCGGCACGACTTTCAACGCCTGCAGAAGGGTGATGATGGTATCCATGTGTAACTCCGGGTAGTGAAGGGAAGTGCGAGTAAAAACAATCCGCGATCGAGGCCAGGTAACTTCGCCGGAATGCTGTCCGGGCCGAACTAATAACACGTTACCGCTGGCTTGTGAACACCCTTCCGCTGCGATGCAGCCAAAATTCCTGAGATCATCGACGGACGATTCGAGTTATCCAGAGCGTCCTAAGTTCACCCCATTGCATGGTGCTGCGGGGCTCGCTGCGGTGCCTGCTCACGGCGCTCCCGGGATGCTCCCGGCTCCCCGCTGGAACTGTGCCCGAGTGGGGGCAATGAACCTGTGTCGCTCTGTAAAGAACGGTCCGCTCATGAAAGGGGTGCGGCGGCGGAATCATTTGATGCATTCGGGCCGATTCCGGTATACAGTTCCCTCTCCGGTTTCAAAGACTGCAGCAGCGCACCGCTGCTGCCCGGCCCCGTCTCAGACATCACTGAGGATAGCCATGAGCGATAATTCGATACATCGGGTCAGTTCCGCGCTCTACGCGGTTCCGCTGGCAGAAGTGCTGACCGATGCTAAGCACGGTGATCACACCCATTTCGATCTCATCATAGTCACCGTTGAACTTGCAAACGGACAGCGCGGTACGGGCTACACCTATACCGGCGGCCGGGGCGGTCGCGCCATCAAGGCGATGATCGACCATGACCTGGCGCCGCTTCTTCCCGGCCGCGACCCGACCGCAATCGACGAGTTGTTCGAACTGATGGAGTATCACATCCATTATGTCGGCCGGGGCGGCATCGCATCGTTTGCAATCTCGGCGATCGACATCGCCTTGTGGGACATCCGCTGCAGGTCACTGGGCAAACCGCTCTGGGAAGTGGCCGGAGGTCACGCCGCCACGGCCAGGGCCTATTGCGGCGGGATTGATCTCGGATTCAGCCTGGACAAGCTGCTGGCCAGCATCGAGGGCTATCTGGCGCGCGGGTTCAACGGGGTCAAGATCAAGATCGGTCAGCCAAAGCTGGAGCAGGATGTCGAGCGCATCCGTGAGGTGCGAAGGCTGATCGGGCCGGACACGACATTCATGGTCGATGCCAACTACTCGATGGAAGTCGAACAGGCGATCGAGGCTGCCCGGGCATTCAAACCCTACGATATATACTGGTTCGAGGAGCCGACCATTCCCGATGACTACCGCGGCTATGCACGGATTGCCGACGCCACCGCGGTGCCGCTGGCGATGGGCGAGAACCTGCATACGATCTATGAGTTCGGCTATGCGTTCGAGCAGGCCAAGCTCTCCTTCATCCAGCCCGACGCATCCAACTGCGGCGGTATTACCGGCTGGCTGCGGGTGGCCGAGTTGTCCAAGAAGTACGGGATTCCGGTCTGTTCCCACGGCATGCAGGAACTGCACGTGAGCCTGCTGGCTTCACAGTCCCACGGCGGCTGGCTCGAGGTACACAGCTTCCCGATCGACGAATATACCAGGCGGCCGCTGCTCGTCGAGGACTGCCTGGCGGTGGCGCCGCGCACTCCCGGCATCGGTGTCGAGTTCGATTATGCCAGGCTGAAGCCGCATATGATCGATTAGCGAGTACCGGCCCCGCATCAGGAACAGTACACCGGTCCGGCACACCCGCCCAATTCGTATTGCACCCCGGCAAAGACGGCACCGAGCAGGCTTGACGATCCTACAATGTGGTATTATTTTAGAAGCCAATCTATGCGATTTTTCGCCGGTTTTTCGGGCATATCTTGCTCCGGGTCCACCCCTGAGAATAATCGTGCGGAGCAACGGCTGCTTGTCAGTGATTCCTGGCGGGTAGGCACGGAGAGGTGCCGGAGCGCACCGGGTACCCGCTGTCCCAGAAGGTTCGGTTCGTGACCGGCGGCCTGCCGGGAAGGATTCGTCAAAGACCCGGAGCAACGAAGCAGACAGGATGCGGCAATGAACCAGCAACGCACGGTTGTGGCGCTTAATGGAGATATTGTCGGCTACAGCCGACTTATGGCCGACAGCCATGAATCGACTGCGGCCCTGGTGGAGCTGTTCCAGCGGCTGGTTGCCGACCAGGTCTCCGTCCATCATGGAACGCTGGTCAATTTTGTCGGCGACAATTTCATGGCGGTTTTCGAGGACACCGCGGAAGCGGTACAGGCGGCCTTATCCATTACCTCTGAAATCGAGCGGCGGGACCCGCGTATCGCCTCGGAACCGGTCAGGTTCAGAATGGGACTGGACGCGGGGTCGGTGAGTGTCTCGGGTACTCAGTTCTATGGGGACGTGCTCAACGTCGCCGCTCGTATCCAGGCCATCGCAAAGCCAGGCGGAATAAGCGTATCAGGCAGGGTTTATCGAATTCTCGACGAACCCTCCTTGAGATTCAGGGCCATTGGCAAACAGCGACTGAAAAACATCCCGGAAACGGTCGAGGTCTATGAGTTTGCCGATCTCCCCATAACCGGTAATGCCGGGACCGAACGGACCCCGCTGCACCTCGAATCCCCGACGGTTGCAGTACTGCCGATACATGTGAAACACTCGAGTGAGCAGGTGGTAGATGCGGCGGAGATGCTGAGGCGCGAACTCCTCCATCGACTGGCGACGATTCCCGGTTTGAAGGCCGTGAACGCGCAGTCGGTTATCGGCCAGGAGAAAGGCCTTACCTCAGCACGTTATATGATCGAGACCGGGGTCTATGAGAACGGATTCAGAGTTCGCGTGTTCGCAACCCTGTTCGATGTGATCACGATGAATGTCGTGAAGTCCTACAAATGGTTCGTTTCGCCCGAGGAATTGTTCGATTTGCCGGAACGGTTCGCCGAAGAGGTCGCCCGGTCCATAGAGGTCGAACTTGTGGTCGGGGAACCGGCGGGGCTGTACGCTGAACTCAACGACCCTGAGGCCATCGAAAAGATATATCTGGGCTGGTATCACCTCAGGTCCGACACCAGAGAAGGGTGGACGCGGGCCTTGGACCTTTTCGAGCAGGTCTCGCTTAGTCACCCGAATCGACCATACGGACATGTGCTGTCGGCCTTTGCTCTGTGGCTTGGAGCGGCCAACGAGTGGGCGGCTGACACCGTTTCAGCCATGCGGAAAGCCCATGACCAGGCCCTGCGTGCTCGAAAACTCAACGATCCGACCGGTATGGCCCAAGCCATCGAAGGAGCAATTCTGATGTCACAGGGGAAGCACGACGAGGCGCTCGCCGCCATCGAGGAGCTTGAGATTCTGCGGCCAACCTGTGACGTCACCTACGGTCTCGAAGGGAGTATCAGGCGCTATCTCGGCCAGTGGGAGAAATCCGTCGACCTGCTCAATACAGCCATGCGCTTGACCGGCATAAACAAACCATGGTACCCGACCGTCAAGGCGTGTTCCCTCTTTATCGGTGAGAAACTCGAGGAGGCGATGCTGGTGGCCGAGATGGTCATCGACCACCAGCCGAACAATCTCGAGGCGTATATCGTGCTTGCCGCGGCCCAAGCTGAACTGGGCATGGAGCGGCGGGCAAAGGCGACGGTCGACTCGATCCGCGAACGGTTTCCGTCGGTCGATGCGGTGGCGTGGCTCGATAAGCACCCGTACGCGAACCTCGACCGGGTCCGGCTCTGGAAGGACAGCCTCTCGGCGATCGCTTCAGTTCACTGAGCCGGAGCCCGGACCGGGCGCCGGCTCCCTCCCCCCATTTTAGGCTGCCGATAACCATACCCACCGCCTTCTATGAGATCGCCGCCTGCATCTGGCGGACCGGTTCCGATTCCCGCGCCACCAGTTTATGGAGCAGTGAGACCGGCAGCCACAGGGCGCCCAGGCACAGCGGTATCACGATAAAAAGAACTACCGGAAGAAACCACAGAGCTACGATAATTTGATCTAAACCGTTCATGTTCATCCCCCCGAATGGTGGTTGGTCTGAGATGGTTGCGGCACGATCTCGCGCCGTACCATTGAAAATAGCATGTCGACCCGCCGGGCAGCGTTCCCGGTTCACCGGTCTTTGAAATATTCTGATTGCCAGGAACGTGCCAGAAATGAGGAAAAGCAGGGGGATTGGATACTTTATTCTAATTACATAGAATAACAGAAAAAAATAGTGTAAGGCTGGGGAGCGGCCGCCGAAAATAATATATATTTTGTTTACATGTATGTAAACATAGTTGTCGATTTACGGGTGTGTGTAATTAATATGTACATTCGGGCCGGTGGAGCAGAGAACAGCGGTTCCGCTTTGCGGTCCGCTCCTGCTTCGAGTGAATGGGCCGGGAGCCGGCGGCGGAGTCTACTCATCGGCAAAGAACTCTTCCTTCGAGGCGCCGCAGACCGGGCAGCACCACTGGTCCGGCAACTCCTCAAAGGGTGTACCCGGTTCGATATACTCATCGTAGGCTCCTTCAGCAGGGTCATAGACAAAACCGCAGAGCGGGCAGACGTATGTGTTCATGGTTCCTCCATGTGGCCGTGGTGCAATGCAATGCAGTCGATCGGTATTACGCCCACCATCATAATAGGCCCGTGTGGAGGGAGCAACCGTGTAATGGAGCGCCGGCTGCATTCGCATTCTTCGCCATCAGGTCCGGCACGATTGACTGAATCGAGAAATATGTGCAAATGATTTAAAATTTTTATCTACTTGTGGCATTATTGGAGGTAATGCCGGCCGTAAGGCCGTCCAATTGACCGGTTGAACACAGATGACAGAGGAACGGACCTCTCGACATATCCTTCCGGAGCAGACTCGGCTCCTTTACGAAAACGCGCTGATGCCGATCATCGTATCGACGATCGCGGCGGCCATGATGGTGCTGTTTCTTTGGAATGAGATCAATCAGACACTGCTGCTTGTCTGGCTTGCCACGTTTATTTCCATTTCCACCGGCAGAATTTTCCTGCTGTCTCGGTATCGGCACCGTCCGCAGGCTGAAGCGGAAGATCGGCGATGGCATGGCCGCTTCCTGGTCGGCAATTATGCAGCCGCATTCACCTGGGGAATTTCGTCGTTTCTGATTTTTCCCACCCGCAATCTCGATCATCAGATCGTCTATTTCATGATCATGGTCGGCATGGCGGCCGGCGGCGTGTCGTCTCTGTGCCCGAGCTATACCGCCCTGTCGGGGTTTCTGACCCTGATCCTGTTTCCGATGATCGCAAAGCTCTGCATGAACGTGACCTTTCCGGATTTGCTCAAGGCGCTGCTGGTGTTCCTGTTCTGGTTAGTGACCATGGCCGGCGGCAGGAAGATCAACTCGAATATCCGTGAAAATATCAAGCTGCGCCGTCAGAGCGCCAACCGGGAACAGAGTCTGAAAATCAGTGAAGAGCGCTACCGGCATCTGTTCGGCAATGCCCCGCTGGGAATCATGCAGTACGACGGAGCAGGCGTCATCATCGACTGCAACGAGGAACTGGTTCGTATCCTCGGATCGACAAGAGAGCGTCTGATCGGCTTCAACCTGTTCGAGGGCCTTCAAAACCAGGAGGTGCTGACGGCCATACGGAATTCGATAGAGAACGAAGAAGGATACTTCGAGGGAGACTACACCTCGGTCACCGGCGCTAATACGACGCCGATCAGGGCGTTTTTCAAGACCATCTCCCACTCCGATCAGCAGATTCCCGGAGGGATCGCCATCATCGAGGATTTCTCCGAGAAACGGCAGTCGGAAGAGTTGATCAAATACCATGCGTCCTACGACTCGTTGACCGGTCTGCCCAATCGCCGCCTGTTCATGGACTACCTGAGCAGCGAGCTTTCCCGGGCAAGGCGTCACCATTACTACGGCGCCCTGCTCTATCTCGACCTCGACAATTTCAAGACCATCAACGACTCGCTGGGGCATTCGGTGGGAGACGAATTTCTGAAAGTGGTTGCGCGCAGGCTGACCGAGTTTGTTCGAAAGGAGGATGTGGCGTCGCGGATGGGCGGCGACGAGTTCACCGTGGTGATTACGGAACTGGGCAATTCTTCCCAGCTCGCGGCGTCCAGGGTGCGGGCCGTGGCCGAGGAACTGAGTCTGTGCCTGTCGTCCCCCTGCAAGATCGTTGAACGGGATCTCCAGGGTACGGTCAGCATCGGCATCTCCCTGTTCCCCAAAGAGGATCTGAACGTCGACGATATCCTCAAGCAGGCCGACACCGCCATGTACCGGGCCAAGGCGGCGGGGCGCAACGAGATCTGCTTTTTTCTGCCGTCCATGCAGGAGGCGGCAGACGAAAAGCTGCACATCAGCACCGAACTCAGGCATGCGTTGAAACAGGGTGAGCTGTTCCTGCATTTTCAGCCGCAGGTGGATATTACCGGCGCCCTGATGGGAGCCGAGGCGCTGCTTCGCTGGGATCACCCGCAGCGGGGCATGATGCCTCCCCGGGTCTTCATTGCGATTGCCGAGGAATCGGGGCTGATGCATGACATCGGCCGCTGGGTTCTGACCGAGACCTGCCGGAAGGTAAAAGCCTGGGGAGACGCGGGACTGATGAAGGATTCGATGATTATCTCGGTCAATATCAGCGGCATCGAGATCGCCGCCTCTGATTTCGTTCACACGATCAGCGACATTATCCGGGAAACCAGGGTCGATCCGCGCTATCTCGGTCTGGAACTGACCGAGGGCAGCCTGATTTCCACCGGCATGGACATCATCGAAAAGATGATGCAGGTGCGGGACCTGGGCGTCAAATTCTCGGTCGACGACTTCGGAACCGGCTATTCATCGCTCAACTACCTGAAACGGCTGCCCATCAACACCCTCAAGATAGATCGGGCATTCGTCAACGATATCGGCGACATCAGCCAGGCTGTGGTGTTGGTGGACACGATCATCATGATGGCCACCAACCTCGGCCTCGAGGTCATTGCCGAAGGCGTGGAAACCGAACACGAACTGCATTACCTGAGCAACAAGGGCTGTTTCGTCTATCAGGGGTATTACTTCAGCAGGCCGCTGCCGGAGCATGAATTCGAGCGGGTACTTGCAGCGGGCAGGGTCGGCAAGGGGGGTTCCTGAGTTCCGCATTTATCCGGGTCCGCCGCGGCAGTGCCCGGCCCGGCCCGCGATTCAGGCTAATCGGGAATGACCAGCGTTACCTTGTGCTCGTCGATCAGTTCGCGGAAATGAGCCGGCGGCTCCCGGTCGGTGACAAGATAGGAGATGTCACGCAGATGCCCGGCTTGGGCGGTGGCACTTTTTTCGAACTTGGTGTGGTCGGTGACGAGGATCGTATCCTGTGCGTGTTTCATCATTTTGCCCATCAGCATCGACTCCTCGTAGTCATAGTCGAGCAGCCTTCCTTCCGGAGATATCGCACCGATGCCCATGATCAGGAAATCGGTATGGAAGTTGGCGATGAACTCCATGGCCGCCGGGCCGACGATACAGCCGTTGTGGTGCCGCACCTTGCCGCACGGGATCAGCAGTTCGATGTCGGTTTTGCTGTAGAGATGGATCGCCGCGTGGATGTTGTTGGTGATGATGCAGAGGGTAGAGATCCGGGCCAGTTCCTTGGCGACGATCTCCATCGTCGAGCCGCCGGTCATGAAGATCGACTTGCTGGATCGAAGCAGCGCCGCCGTACTGGCGGCAAGTCGCTGCTTTTCCTCGAGCATCGAGATGCGCCGGGCATCATAGCTGACATTGATCAGCGATGACACGGAGCCGGCGCCGCCATGCAGCCGGGCGACCAGATTGTGTTCGCTCAGGGCCAGAATATCGCGGCGGATCGTTTGGGTGGATACCGCGTATTTGTCGGCCAGAAACTCGATGCTGGCGTACCCCTGTGCGTTGACCAGGTTGGCGATCTCTTCCCGGCGTCCGGAAACTTTGTAACTGGTATCCTTTTTCATGGCGCCTCGCATGTGGTGTTGCCGTTCGCCGCATCAGCCTCGCTGAACACAGTGCCTGACAGGTGCCGGGGGGAGGATCTCTTTTCTTTCCCTCGACCCGCCTCCCATCATATCTCGGCGATGTCGATCGCCCGATGCTCCCGGATCGACTGCTCTGCCGCAAGACCAATCAGCACCGCCTGGAGCCCGTCATCAACGGTGACTTCGACGGTACCGCTGCCACGGACCACATCGTAAAATTTCTGGTGCTGATAGAAGGTGGAGCCCTGGTGGTCCCCCGCCATCTGCAGGTTGGTGTCCACGCTCACCACGTCCCTGATCGGGCCCTTCGGGCTTCTCGGGCTGAACACGATCTCGGAATCCCGGTGCCTGCCGGTGAAGCCGGTGGAGTGGCCGATATCTTCAATACGGTCGACCGCCCACAAGCGATCCGGTCCGGGGACCAGGCATTCGAGTTTGCCCCTGGGACCGAGCACGGTGATTTCTTCCTGGAAATATGAGCCGTCGCAGAACATGCACAAGCTCAACGATGCCCGTTTCCCGGAGGCAAAGTCGACGATCACGAAAGCGTTGTCGATGATGTCGGGAGTTTTGCCGTCGTAGCGCTCGTCGAGAAAATTCACGTCCGCAGCCCCCGACGCGTAGACCCGTACCGCGTTGTCATGGGCGATAAACCGCATCAGATCGAAAAAGTGACAGCATTTTTCCACCAGCGTGCCGCCGGTGTTGACATTGAACCGGTTCCAGTCTCCAACCTTGCTGAGAAACGGAAAGCGGTGCTCCTGCACCGCGATCATCTTGGGATCGCCGACTTCGCCGGCCTCGACCCGGTTGATCAATTGAGCAACTGCCGGCATGTAGCGATATTCCATCGCCACCCAGACGGGCGCTTTATACTGCTCCGCCAGTCGCGCAATCGATCGGCAGTCGTCGATGGTTGTGCAGAGCGGTTTCTCGGCGAGAATCGGACGGCAATCGCTGGGCAGGATCTCTTTTAAAATATCGACATGGGTATGGTTGGGTGAGGCGATAACGAAGGCATCGACGCCGGTGTCTTTGACGAGATCGCGAACATCCCTGTAGACAGCCGCCTTCGGTGCGAGTTTCATTGAAAGCGACAGCTGTTCGTCGTTGGGGTCGAACAGCGCGGTGACCTCCGCATCGTCGAGCAGGGAAATGTTCTGAATGTGTTCCCGGCCCATCATGCCGGAGCCGATGATCGCGTAATTAATCGTTGAGCTCATGATGCTGCGGCCTCATGGCCAGAGTGG
>JAJDNR010000194.1 GCA_022340565.1 Desulfofustis sp. | reverse complement strand
AGCTGTGCGCTGATGTGCCCCGATACGGCAATTACCGTCGAACGGTTTTCCCGGTCGAAAGGGGGCTGAGATGGGCAAGGCATTGATGAAAGGCAATGAGGCTCTGGCAATGGCGGCGGTTCATGGGGGCTGCACCCATTTCTTCGGTTATCCGATAACTCCCCAGAACGAGATCTGCGAATTCTTCGCCCGGGAGCTGCCGAAGGTGGGAGGGGTGTTCCTTCAGGCCGAAAGCGAGATCGCCGCGGTCAACATGCTCTACGGCGCCGCCGCGGTGGGAGCCCGGGCCATGACCTCCTCATCCTCGCCAGGTATCGCCCTCATGCAGGAGGGGATCTCGATGCTGGCGGCGACCGAGATGGGCTGCGTGATTGTCAACGTAATGAGGGGCGGGCCAGGACTGGGAGGAATTCAACCGGCTCAGTCCGATTACTTCCAGATGACCAGGGGAGGGGGAAACGGCGATTACCGCGTGATCGCACTCGCCCCGGCGACGGTACAGGAATCGGCGGCGATGATGGCGGAGGCCTTCGACCTCGCACATGCCTACCGCACTCCCGTTTTCATAGTAAGCGACGGCATGCTCGGCCAGATGATGGAGCCGGTCGATATCAAAAAGCAGCGGCGCAGACCCAAAGCCGAGGAGCAGCAATGGATGCTGACCGGGCACCGGAATTCAAGGCCGCCCCGAACCGTCAAATCGCTGGAACTCGATCCGGCCGGACTCGAGGCCCGGAACCTGGAATTGCAGAAAAAATATGCCCGGATCGCTGCCTTAGAATCCCGCTTCGAGGCTTACCAAACCAAGGATGCGGAGTTGCTGTTCTGTGCCTATGGATCGACCGCGAGAATCGCCAGAAATAGCGTCGATGATCTGCGCAGCCGGGGGATACGGGTTGGTCTGATCCGACCCCAGACGCTCTGGCCGTTTCCTCAGCAACCGTTCAGGCCCCTGCCCGACAGCTGCAGATCGTTGCTGTGTGTTGAAATGAGCTGCGGACAGATGATCGATGATGTGCGGCTGGCGGTCAACGGCAAGGTTCCGGTCAGTTTTTACGGCCGCTGCGGCGGCATGATCCCGGATCCGGACGAGCTGTCTGAAAAAGCCCGGGCCATGTTGGCGGGAGGTGGATCATGAGCATGATCTTCAAAAGAACCGCAGGGCTTACCGACGCCGCCACTCACTATTGCCCGGGTTGCACCCATGGCATTGCTCACCGGCTGGTGGCAGAAGCGCTCGACGAGCTCGGTCTGCTCGGCAATACCATCGGTTGCGGGTCGGTGGGCTGTTCGATCTTGTCTTACAACTACTTCAACGTGGACATGATCGAGTGCCTGCACGGCAGGGCCCCCGCAGTCGCTACCGGCATCAAGCGCAGCGTGCCGGACAAGACGGTTTTTACCTATCAGGGCGACGGCGACCTCGCCTCCATCGGCGCGGCGGAAATCGTCCATGCCGCCCACCGGGGGGAAAACATCACGGTCATCTTCATCAACAATGCGATCTACGGTATGACCGGCGGCCAGATGGCACCGACCACGTTGCCCGGCCAGAAGGCGACCACGGCGCCGGCGGGGCGCAAGCCCGAGTTCAGCGGACTGCCGTTGAAAATGTCCGAGATGCTCGCCCAGGTTCCGGCGGCCGCCTATATAGAACGGGTTTCGCTTCATGATCCCAAACATGTTCGCAGAGCCAAGAAGGCGATCGTCAGAGCCTTCACCTGCCAGGTCGAGGCCAAGGGATTCTCCCTGATCGAGATCCTTTCTACCTGTCCGACCGGCTGGAACCTCAGTCCTGTCGATGCACTCGGCTGGCTGGAAGAACATATGATTCCCTATTATCCGCTCGGCGTACTCAAAGCGCCGGAGGAGGTGGAACATGTCCGATGAGAAAATACTTTGTGCCGGCTTCGGCGGTCAGGGCATCATGTCCCTTGGTAAACTGCTGGCATACAGCGGTATGCTGGCCGGCAAACAGGTCACCTGGATGCCCTCCTACGGACCCGAAATGCGCGGTGGAACGGCCTACTGTTCCGTAGTTGTCTCGGACAAGCCGGTGGGCTCGCCAATCGTCACGTCCCATGCGACCAGCCTCATCGTGATGAATCTGCCTTCGTTCGACAAATTTGAGCACAGTGTCACATCCGGCGGTTTGATCGTGATGAACAGCTCCCTGATCGACCGGAAGTCCAGCCGGGAGGATGTGACGGTTTATGGCGTAAAGGCCAACGATCTGGCCGCTCAATGCGGAAACCCGAGGGCGGCAAATATGATTATGCTGGGCACCTATATGGCATTAAAGGGTGAGCCGCGCCTCGAGCATGTGGTCAAGGCACTGAAAAAGGTGTTCGAGATCCGATCGTCTGCATTGATCGACCTCAATATCGATACCCTGCGGTGCGGCATGGATCTGGTCACCATGCCCACCGAACCGCGGCAGGCGGCGTAAAGGGGCACTGCATAGCGAGGCAGAAAGCACGTAGATAGAGAACAAGAGCGGCCGATCGATCAGAGAAAGGTACGGGTTCATGCTGAGGAGAAGGGCATATAGATATTGACCGACGGTCGGTCATATGCTAAAATGGCGCCTTTGGTGACCTGACCAGACAGGGAAGATGCTTATTAAACTGCAACAAGAAGATGGACCGGAGCTGCGAGGCCGAATCAAAGAGGCCGCCTGCGCATTGTTCGATGCGAACGGGTTCGATAACACGACGGTGGCCGATCTGCTGGTCCAGGTGCGGATTGATGAACAGCGGTTCTATGCATATTTTCGGTCGCTCGACGAGCTTCTCGAGGCAGTATGGTCAGAGTTGTAAAGAAGCCGGATGAGCGGCGAGCCGATATCATCGCGGCGGCCGGGCAGCTGTTTCTCAGCAAAGGGTATGACTCCGCCACGATGAAGGATGTGATGGACCACCTGCACATCGCCAAGGGGACGATCTACCATTATTTCAAGTCGAAGGAAGAGCTGCTCGAAGCGGTGATCACCAGTGTGGCCGAGGCCGAACTGCTGCGCCGGAAAGCGTTGGTGGACAGCATCGATGGCAGTGCCCTTGAGCGGCTGGAGCAGTTGATCGCTGCCGGTGCCGACCGGTCGCGCGAAGATGACCATGAAGCGCTGCTCGAAGATCTGCACAAGCCCGCCAATGCAGGCATGCATATTCGCTTGCTGGCCAAGGTGGTGACCATGCAGGCGCCGATTTACGCAGCGTTGTTCGAGCAGGGCTGTGAGGAGGGTATTTTCACCGTTGCACGTCCTCTTGAATGCGCGGAATTCCTGCTCTCCGGCATCCAGTTCCTGACGGATATGGGAATATATGGGTGGACCCCGGAGCAGTTGGAGCGGAGATGGCAAGCATTTCCACAACTGATTGAAAGCCAGCTGAAGGCTCCCCAGGGATCGTTTTCCTTTCTGTTGAAGTACCGGTGAACGGTCCAGCCCGATCGGGTGATACAACGCAACAGTGAACAGCGATGGATAGGCTTGAACAGCTCGGATATGACCACTGGTTCCAGAGCCATGTCGATAACGACCTCGGTGCAGGTCATGACGTTGCCCGGGTGATTTCGGTACATAGAGACAGGTGTGCGGTGACCAAGGGAAGCGGACCCGTAGGTGCTGAATGTTCCGGGAACCTGCTCTATTCAGCAGATTCTCCGCTGGATCTGCCGACGACCGGGGACTGGATCCTCGGGGATTTCTTTGACGATGACACCCACGCGATCATCCATCGGGTTCTGCCGAGAAAGTCGCTGCTGAAAAGAAAAACCCCTGGAAAGCGTATCGATTTCCAGCTCATTGCAGCCAATATTGACACCGCCTTCATCATGCAGTCTGCCGATTACAACCTCAATCCCAGAAGGTTGGAGCGGTATCTGGCAATGGTCCATGATGGTGGGATTACTCCAGTGATATTGGTGAGCAAATGCGACCTCATATCGGCTGATGAGCGGCACAGGATCGACACTGAAATCTCCCAGGTTGCCGGAACTGTTCCACTGATATCGTTCAGCAATCTGACCGGCGAGCATATCGACACCATCGAAGGGTTTCTGAAGCCGGCACATACATACTGTCTGATCGGCTCTTCAGGTGTCGGTAAAACCACCCTTCTCAACCGGCTTATCGGCAGCCGTCGATTCGAAACTCGGGAAGTGAGCACCAGGGACCGCAAGGGAAAGCACACCACGGCGAGCCGGGAACTCGTGCAGCTCAAGAGCGGAGCCGTTCTGATCGATACTCCCGGCATGAGAGAGCTTGGCAATCTGGCTATTGATTCAGGCATCGGCGAGACCTTTCCGGAAATTTCGATGCATGCTCAGCAGTGCCGATTTCGTGACTGTTCCCACGACGGAGAAGCGGGGTGCGCGGTGCTGGCCGCCGTGCACGCCGGCGAACTGGACGAAAACCGCTACGCCAACTACCTCAAACTGAGAAGCGAGTCTCAGTATCACTCCCTTTCCTATGCTGAAAAGCGAAAGAAGGACAAAGATTTCGGGAAAATGGTGAAGTCGGTGCTGAAAAGCGGAAAGAGATATCGATAACGGTTCCATATCGGCGGAAGGATGACCAGATAGAGGCTCTGTCTGAGAGTCTGCAAAGATCAGCAGGACAAATGCGCATCCCCATGGTATAAGGATCAACCTGAGGAGGAGGGGAAGGCCCTCTTTCATCAACTAATTCCCGGTGGCTGCCGGATAGATGCCGAAACCACCAAGCAGACGACGAATAATTCATGAACTTTGTTGAAGAATTGACCTGGCGCGGGATGATCCACGACATCACCCCGGGAACCGAAGAACAGCTCAAGAAGGAAATGACATCGGCCTATATCGGTATCGATCCGACTGCCGATTCACTGCACATCGGCCACCTGGTGGGGGTGATGATGCTCAAGCATTTTCAGGTTGCCGGCCACAAGCCGATCGCCCTGGTGGGAGGGGCAACCGGAATGATCGGCGACCCGTCGGGAAAATCGGAGGAGCGCAATCTGCTCGACGAAAAGACGCTGCGCCACAACCAGGAGTGCATAAAAAAACAGCTCGCCAAATTTCTCGATTTCGAATCGGATTCACCCAACGCCGCCGAACTGGTGAACAATTACGACTGGATGAAGGACTTCACTTTCCTGGATTTCATCCGCGACATCGGCAAACATATCACGGTAAACTACATGATGGCCAAGGACAGCGTGAAATCGCGCCTCGGTGAAGATGCCAAGATGGGCATGTCGTTTACCGAATTCACCTATCAACTCGTGCAGGGCACCGATTTTCTGCACCTCTATCAGGAGAAGAACTGCAAACTGCAGATGGGCGGATCCGACCAGTGGGGCAACATCACCACGGGTACCGAATTGATCCGGCGCAAGGTCGGAGGCGAGGCGTTCGCACTGACCTGCCCGCTGATCACCAAGGCAGACGGCGGCAAGTTCGGCAAGACCGAGAGCGGCAATGTGTGGCTCGATCCAAGACTGACGACCCCCTACAGATTCTATCAGTTCTGGCTCAATGTGTCGGACGACGACGCCGAGAAGTACATCAAGATCTTCACCCTGCTCGGCAAGGAGGAGATCGCCGAACTGGTCCGGGAGCAGACCGCGGCTCCGCATCTGCGCCCGCTGCAGAAGCGGCTGGCCCGTGAGCTGACCTGCATGGTGCATGGCGAAGTGGAGCACGACAAGGCGGTGGAGGCTTCGCAGATCCTGTTTGGCAAGGCCACGGCCGAGAGTCTGGCACGGCTGGACAAACAGACCTTTCTATCGGTTTTCGAGGGGGTGCCGACCTTTTCGATCGATCGCACTCTGCTGGAAAACGGGGTCCACATTGTCGAACTGCTTGCCGCCGAGACCGAGGTGTTTCCCAGCAAGGGCGAGGTACGCCGAACCATAAAAGGCAACGGTCTGAGCCTGAACCAGGAAAAGATCGCCGATCAGGAGTACACGGTCACCGCAGCGGATCTGATCAATGATGTCTACCTGCTCGTTCAGAAAGGCAGGAAGAATTATTTCATCATCGAAGCGGCCTGACCGTCAGAGAACCAGAACCTGTTTCCCCATCATCGTTCCGCTCTCCTGCCTGAGGTGCATTGCCCGGATATTTTCGGGGGTGAGTCCGGTCAAGGTTTCCTGGCGGGTAGATACCAGAGTGCCGCAGTCCAGCAGATGGGCGACGGTGGCGAGCAGTCTGCCCTGCTCGGCCATGTCTTCGGTCTGAAACATCGAGCGGGTGTACATGAATTCCCAGCAGATCGAGACGCTCTTGCGTTTGAACAGGGTAATGTCCAGCGGTGCGACGGGATCGTCGATGAGCACGATTCGCCCCTGAGGTCGAATACATTCCGCCATTGCCTGCCAGTGGGTTTCCATCTGCGTGGTGCAGAAAATAGCGTCAACCGGAGCCGCTTGTTCCGCCTGCAGCGCCTCAAACAGATCCTGGTGATGGTTCAGGACCGCAGTGGCGCCCAGATGCCTGCACCAGTCTGCGGTCTGCGGCCGTGATGCGGTTGCGTAGACGGTCAGCCCGGCCCAGCGGGCCAGCTGAATGGCGACCGATCCGACGCCGCCTGCACCGCCGATGATCAGCACCGATCTGTCGGCATTGACGCCTGCCTGAGGAGTGAAGCCAAGCCGCACGAACAGCCCCTCCCACGCGGTTATAGAAGTCAGGGGCATTGCCGCGGCATCTTCCGGCGAGAGCGTTTCGGGAGCCAGGGCAACAAGGCGATAGTCGACCGCATGGTATTCGCTGTTGCACCCCGGGCGGGTGATGTCCCCCGCATAGAAGACCCTGTCTCCCGGCGTGAACCCGGTGACCCCGTCGCCGGTTTTCTCGACGATCCCATAGCAGTCCCATCCGGGCACGTGGTCGGTCTCCACCCGTCTGCGAAACTTGGTATCGACGGGATTCATGCCGATCGCCACGACCCGGACCAGCATATCGTCTGCCCCCGGCTCGGGTACCGGCTGCTCCACCAGGACAAAGGCCCCGGCATCACGTGCCTCGCTGCCGCCTCGGGCAACGATCGCCTGCATCGATTTGATCATGTCATGCTCCCTTGTATGCACCACCGTTGAATTGACTCTGATTTAACCGGCCAGCACCGGAACCACATAGAGAAGAATCGAAAAGAACTGAAACACCGATCCGGCCAGCACGAACAGATGCCATATTGCATGATTGAACGGCATCGACTTCCAGATGTAGAAGGGAACGCCGAGCGTATAGCAGAGTCCCCCGATCAGCAGCAGCCACAAACCGCCCGGTGCGACCATCGAAAGCATTGGGCCGACTGCGACGATGATCGTCCAGCCCATCCCGACATAGAGGCCGAGGATGATAAACCTGAGGTTTTTCGGCAGAAAAATCTCGAGCAGAATGCCTGCGACCGCCAGTCCCCAGATCGTACCGAACAGCGACCAGCCCCAGGGGCCGCGCAGACAGACCAGTGTTACCGGCGTATAGGTCCCCGCAATCAGCAGAAATATGGAAGAATGATCGAGCGTCCTGAAAACCGCCTTTGCCCTCCGGCCCGGGATGGAATGATACAGGGTTGAAGTGGTGTAGAGCAGGATCATCGAGGCCCCGTAGATGCTGCAGGACACGATGTGCCAGGCCGAGCCGAAGACGCTGGCGAAGGCGGTGAGCACCCCCAGTCCGGCGATCGAGAAGAGAATGCCGATGCCATGGCTGATGGAGTTGGCCAGCTCTTCGTGGAAGTTGTAGGCGGGCAGTGTGCAGGTTCTTGAACTCATCTGGTGTCCATCCGGGATATCTGTCGGTATGTGCTGAAGGAGCAGGCGCCTGCGCGGGTGAACGCGGCCTGCGTCCTGCGGTTTTCAGGACAACCATATCCTGTTTCAGCGACATTCACCATTGATTTCATCCTTCCCTGATCAACAGGCGGGACCGGCCGGCCCCAAGCCGAGCCCGCCGGCCTGGAAAATTTCCTCCAATGGTGGTACAAACCTTTACAGTGCAGCAGGGTCCCGATCGACCGACCGGCGTTACTCGGCGCGAGATGGATTTTCCTGCCGCAGACCGGGGTGCAAGCGATCCGGGTCTATGCAGACGCGAGCAGCCCAAAACTGACTGAACCTCAATGAACATTGTTCTGATTTATCCGTATTTCTCCATCGACCGCGTTCATGTCGAAAACATCGAGGCTCCGCCCATAGGCCTTCATTACCTGGGTGCCCAGCTCAAGGACCTGGGGCATCAGGTGGAACTGCTCAACTGGCACGATGTCCGGGATAAGCCTGCGGTGGTTCGCGACGCACTCGAGACGCTTACTCCCGATCTGGTGGGATTTTCGATCTTCCATGACAACCGCTGGGGCGGCATCCGTCTGGCGAAACTCTTCAAGGACCGTTTTCCCGGCATACCCATCGTATTCGGCGGAATCGGTGCGACCTTTCTGGACGATCACCTGCTCCGCAACTTCCCGTGGATCGACATCATTGTCAGAGGGGAAGGGGAGCGAACGTTTCCGGAACTCATCGCCCGGCTCCAGGCGAAAAAGTCCTACCAGGACCTGCCGGGCCTGACGCTGCGGGCCGGTGATGCGATCCGCAGGAATCAGGATGCGGAACGGATCGAGGATCTCGATGCGCTGCCCATGCCGGCCTCCTGCTACACCTTTCACCACCTGTCGCTGAGCCGCGGCTGCCCCGGCAGGTGCACATTCTGCGGATCGCCGTGGTTCTGGGGGCCGCAGGTGCGCTTCCATTCCGCCGAATATTTCGTGCGGCAGCTGGAAATCCTTTACGAAAAGGGGCAGCGGTTCTTCTATTTCAGCGACGATACGTTCACGCTGAGAAAGAAGCTCGTCCTGCAGATCTGTTCGCTGATCAGAGAAAAAAAGCTCGACATTGCCTGGGCCGCCATTTCACGGGTCGACTGCATCGATGGGGAGATGTTGAAGGCCATGCGTCTGGCCGGCTGCATCCAGCTCAGCTTCGGTGTGGAAAGCGGATCTGAGCAGATCCGCAGGGTGCTCAATAAAAAATTCAAAGCGGAGCAGATCCGCCGCGCATTTTCACTGACCGTCAGCTACGGGATCCTCGCCAGGGCCTACATCATTTACGGCTGTCCCGGAGAAAGCCGGGATACGGTGGAAGATACGATCCGCCTGCTCAAGGAGATCCGTCCCCTGGTCACGATTTTCCACGTTCTCTCGCTGTTCCCCGGAACCTATCTCTACGATCTGTTCAAATCACGGACCGGGGCCACCGACGATATCTGGCTGTCCCGCGAGGAGGATCTGTGTTTTTTCGAGATCGACTCGAACCTGTCACGGGAGACGGTTCTGGAGATCGGCAGGAGGCTCAAAAAGGAACTCCAGAAAGCCGTTCCCGATTTTATTCGGGCCTTGGAACTGGTCGACGATGAGGAGCTGTATCCCTGCCACGCCGCCTTCCTGTCCCGCCTGGCGCTGACCATCGACCGAGGGGACTACCCGCACGTTTTGTCCGCAGACACGTCCCGGGCGCTGGCCAGAGAACTCTACCGCAGGGCCCTCGACTTCGCGCCCGACGCCCAGGCCTACTGGGGCCTCGGCCTGCTTGCCCGCGACGAGAATGATTACCAACAGGCCGAAGCGATACTGCGACGAGGACGAGAGGTCTTTCCGCAGGATGAGCTGCTGTCAGATCTTCTCGCCGAGGTTCTGGTGCATCGGGGAACAGATAACACAGGGCAAAGACGAGGATAGAGCCCGTCTCATTGTTGGCAGTCGGGCGTGTTTAACGGATTGCGATATGGCTCCGGTTCAGGTTACATTTGATCGTTTCAAGCGTCTGTCTCATTATTTCCAGCCCCGTCGAACATATTGAGATCATAAGCAATTCATGTTCTACCTGTACAACTCCAACCGCACCGAGATCCTTGCCGAACAGCTGGGGGTGGTGATAAACGGCGCGGAGGATCGCTCGCTCTTCGACACCTCGCTGTTTCTCGTTCAGAGCCGCGAAATGGGGAGAATGCTCAGCCAGTTCCTCGCCGACCGGTTCGGGGCATGGGGCAACAGTTCCTACCTGCTGCCGTTGCAGTTCATCGAGCACATCTGCGAAACCCTCAATCTCTCCATCGAGATCTCCGCCTTTGACCGCTCGGTCCTGGTCTGGCGCATCGAGCGGCTGCTGAGGGAAACCGGGACCCACCAACTGCAGCCGCTGACGACCTATGTGGCTGGAGAACAGCGGGAACTGAAGCGCTATCAGCTGGCCCGGGCGATTGCTCAGCTGTTCGACCAATATCAGATCATGCGGCCCGATCTTATCAAATCGTGGCAGAGCGGCCGGATGGCAACCGGCAACCCTTCCGAGGCCTGGCAGATGTATCTCTGGAAGCGCCTTTGCGAGGAGCATAGAGGCTGTCACCGCGGCGAAGCGATCCGTGTCCTCATCGAACACCTGGCCGGTGCAGCCGAAGGGGTTGGAAGGCTGCCGAGGTCGGTTTACGTATTCGGCATTCACACCCTGCCGCCGCTGTTTGTATCGGTGCTCAAAGCCCTGTCCCGGGTTGTCGATGCTCATTTTTTTCTGCTTACCCCGTGCGCTCACTACTGGGCAGACATGGAGTCGCAGCCGGCACTGATTCGCCGCATGTATGGGGCGGGCGGTGAGAACGATCTGGGATTTCACCGACTGCTTGCCGGGCTTGGCCGCCAGGGAGCCGACTTCCAGCATATCCTGCTCGACCACATTCAAGATGAGGAAAAGATTGACCGGCCGGAGGTGTTTGTGGTCAACAGGGAATTCGGGCTGAATACGGTCCTGCACCGCCTCCAGGACGATATGCTCGAGGGTCGCTACGAGTCATGCGAAAATCCGCTTTCAGACGATTCCATCAGCATCGTGTCGTGCCATTCCCGAATCCGGGAACTCGCGGTTCTCAGGGATCATATCATCGACTGGATGACCGCTGACCCCGATCTCGGCCTTCATGAAATCGTGGTGATGGCTCCCGATATCGAGCAATACGGCGACCTGATACCTGCTCTGTTCGACGACATCGCCCATGACATTACCGATTGCGGAACCCGGAAGGACAACCGCTATGTCGCGATTTTTTTCCAATTTCTGGAATTGTTCACGGGCAGGTACAGCGGTCCCGACATCCTTGGCCTGATTGAGCATCCGGAGGTGCGGCGGGCCGTTGGTATCGGCACGGGCGAGCTGGAAACGCTCAAACACTGGCTCGCCGATGTCGGTATTCGCTGGGGGCTCTCGGAAGCCCAGCGCCGGGAGGACCGGCTGCCGGTGTTCAGCGGGGGCACCTGGCAGGACGGGCTGGAGAGGATGCTGCTGGGCTTGGCTTCGGGAAGTACCGAGCGAGTCGGCAACGTGCTGCCCTATACCGACGTCGAGGGCGGAGATGCTGAGCTGCTCGGCAGCCTCTGCCGGTTCGTCGACCTGATCGAGCAGTGCCGGAGAGCGGTTGCCGCCCGTCAGACCATTTCCCGCTGGTCATCACTGCTGCACCGTTTCAGCCTGCTGCTGTTCGGGGTCGACGACTCCCCGGAATTTCTCAAACTTCAGGAGCTGCTGACCGGTCTCGGCGAGCAGTTCGGTTCCTATCATGACGAGGAGGTTGCATTCGAGGTGATCCGGCAGTGGTTCGAATATGAATCGGCAGCCACCTCGGCGAGCGGGTTTTTGCGCGGCCGCCTGACGTTCTGTTCGATGCTGCCGATGCGCTCGATTCCATTCAAGATCATCTGTCTGCTCGGGATCAATGATGGAGAGTTTCCGAACCAGGACCGCTTCACCCCGTTCGATCTGCTCAGCCACGAATACCGGAAAGGTGACCGGTCGCGGCGGGCGGATGACCGCTACCAGTTTCTCGAGGCGATCATGGCTGCCCGGCGGCGTCTCTATATCAGCTATATCGGCCAATCGGTCCGCACCAACGACGAGATTCCCCCATCTCCGGTGATTTCCGAGCTGCTCGAAGCGATCCGACACTGCTATGGGCCGATCAGTGTACAGAGACATCCGCTGCAGCCGTTCAGTGAAGCCTATTTCAGGACCGGCTCCGATCTATTCAGTTACAGCGACTATTATTGTCAGACCGCCCGGGCGTTCGGGTCAGACCCCCCTCAGAATGGATCAGGATGGCTGACCGGTCCGCTCGATATCGAGCTATCGAATCAGCTTAATCTTAAGGAATTATTGAATTTTGTTTCCAATCCACAGCGCTATTTTGTGTGCAGGATCCTCGGCTTGAGTCTCGATGTCGGTGAGGATCT
>JAJDNR010000191.1 GCA_022340565.1 Desulfofustis sp. | reverse complement strand
CGTCGACGATCGCCGTGGGGTTGAACATCGCCCCGAAATTCAGTCCGGTGGTGGGGATCCCGGCGATGGCGCCCTGCTCGATCATGAACACCAGATCATCGGTGATCTCCTCCTGCTGGGCGACGATCGGAACCCCGTCTGACATGCCATAACCGAGATTCACGTAGATGTCCGGGCACAGCTCCAGGGCAGCTCGGCGGCTGACCACCCGCTTCATCCCCTCGAGTTTCAGCTCTTCAGCCTGGTACGGCTCGTCCCGTTTCACCAGGGCCGGGTCGAAGGCGGTCAGGAAGGTCATTTCCTGGCCGGGCTCCACCACCACGTAATCGATGAATACCCCCGGAACCTTCACGTGGCCCGGATTGCAGTGGCCGTCCGAGGTTCGCTTGACCTGGGCAATGACGGTGCCGCCGTTGACCTTGGCCGCATGCGCGATCGACAGCATCGAGAAGAAACCGACCTCCTCCTCCATGGTCAGGTTGCCTTCGCAGTCGACGGTGGTTCCCCTGATAAAGGCGACATCCACCGGTATGGTTTTGTAGAACAGATATTCGCGGCCGCCGATCTCCATCACCTCCACCAGGTCTTCACATGTGATCCCGTTCAGCTTGCCCCCTTCGAGGCGGGGGTCCACGTAGGTATTGAGCCCCACCGGGGTGATGATGCCCGGCTTTCCGGAGGCGATGGCCCGCATCAGATGGGCGAGGACTCCCTGGGGAAAATTGTAGGCTTTGATCTTGTCCGCCAGCGCCAGCTTGACCATTTTCGGCGCGTTTCCCCAGAACCCGCCGATCACCGTGTCGAGCAGCCCCTCGTAGGCCAGATGATTCATGCCCCGGGAACCCTCGTCGCCGATGCCGCAGGGGTGCAGCACCGTGATCTTGCGGGGCTCGGCAGTTTCGTTGAAGCGCTCGCCGAGTCCCTGCATGAGCCGGTCGGGAACCGCATGACCGGCACCGGCCCCGCCGATGGCCAGGGTGTCGCCGTCCCTGACCAGGTCTGCCGCCCGCCGTGCTGTGATAACAGAAAACATGAACGCTTCCTCAGAGCAATCTGGTATTATTCGCGAACTTGAAACGGTCGAGATCGATCCGGCAATCAGCGTACACCAAAACAGTATTGGTGTCTAATTAATTTATCATTTATACTATAACTATTTGAATTCATATTTAATAACGTATTAAACTTGAAGACCAATCAGATAATTGGTATGATATTCGCCGAATCACTGCTCACAGCTGTGGAGCAATTCGGCCATGCAGAACAAAACCATTGCAATTCTCAACACACTTCGGGAGCGTCTCGCCGGCGGTCACTACCAACTGGGGGAGCGGCTCCCCTCAGAGCGGTCGCTGTGTTCGGATCTCGGCGTATCGAGAAGCGGTCTGCGCAAGATCCTCTCGCACCTGGAGGCTGAAGACCTGATCTGGCGCCATGTGGGCAAGGGCACCTTTGCCGGCCCCCGACCGGCGCTCGGCTCGGAATCCTTCCGCATCGTAACAAGTCAGACCAATCCGATGGAGATCATGGAAGCGCGCCTGATGCTCGAGCCGCAGATCGCCGGAGCGGCGGCCCAGCGTGCTTCGTTTCAGGAAATCGAACGGCTGGCTCTGTGCGCAAAACGAAATCACGAGGCCAAGGACCTCGAGACCAACGAAAAATGGGATGTGCTGTTTCATGAAACGCTCGCTATTGCCACCGGAAATTCACTGCTGATCGCACTCTACAGCGGTATCAGCAACATGCGTTTATCCGACGAGTGGTGCCTGAGGAAGCAGCAGTGGATCACCACCGAAAACTGGGAATCCTTCAAGAGACAGCATGCGGCGATCGTCCAGGCGGTAAGGGAACGGGACGAGAAGCTGGCTGAACGGACCATGCGGGACCATCTGCTGTCGGTATGGGGTCATATCCAGTCAACCTATTGAACTCGCTGCTCGGCCAAGAGCCTGCAGCCACGCCATGAACCACAGCGACAATCGAGGTCCCCAGTCATGAATACCTTTGATCAGCAGCTCCAATTGACCATCGACGACTCCATCGGGTTCGTCAGTATCAACCGCGACAAGAAACTCAACGCACTCTCCTGGGACATGATGGAGCGGCTGCAGGCGCTGGTCGATGAACTCGATCGAAATCGCGACATACGCGCCGTCGTCCTCCATTCGACCTTTCCCCGGGCCTTCGGCGTCGGAGCCGACATATCCGACTGGGGCTCGCTCGATCCGGTCGAGATGTGGCGAACCTGGACCCGGCACGGCCACAGGATTCTCAGAACCCTCGAAGAACTCATCCACCCGGTCATCGCGGTCGTCAACGGCTTCACCTTCGGCGGATCGCTGGAACTGGCGCTGGCCGCCGACATCCGCATCGGCGAGGCGGGCACACAGCTGGGATTCCCCGAGGCCACGGTCGGAACCATACCGGGATGGCTCGGCACCAAAAAGGCGCTGGATCTGATCGGCCCCTCCAGATTAAAAAAACTCATCTTCACCGGCCGGCCGATTGCCATCGAAGAAGCGGTGGCCATTGGACTCATCGACGAACAGGTGCCCGAGGGACAGGGATTGAAGCGGGCCCGGGAACTGGCCGGCCAGATCCGTTCCACGTCCCCGGTGGCGGTGAGCCTTGCCAAACAGGTGATCAACAGCCTCGCCTCGGCAAGTCCCGCCGCCGCACTGGAATCCATATCGAGCGGTCTGGCGGCCCAGACGGCAGACGGAAGAGAAGGCAGAAACAGCTTCATGGAGAAGCGAACACCGCATTTCACCGGGTTCTGATGCCGCTGCCCCGGCGTATCCCCGGGCGCCGCCGAACCGCAGGGCAGACGGAAGCGCCCAGATTGTCCTTAAAAGGGCCAGCGCCGCGCAGCCGTCTGGCATGGTGTCTATAGTTCAGCGATTCCCAGGATGCCTAGAGATCGAGCCGTCACTATCAACATATCTTTTTATAATTATTAACAATAGTAACTATTTCAATGCCCGGAAGCGATTGCTTCAGAGGCACATTCCTGACTTTTAAATGAATCATATTCAACCTGCGGCACCCTCGTGCTCCGTCGCCTCCCGAAACCTTGGCTGAACCGGTCAGTCTGAGCGGGCGCCGGCCAGCCGATAATCCTCCAGCGTCCTCCGCTTAGCTATTCGATTTTACTATTGACTTTGGCAATGTGATTTTATAGATACTTACGAAGCTTGTGTGATGTCTCATGGTAAGGCATGTACTCGTTACAATCCGAAGTGATTGAGAAAGGGACTGAATGATGATTCATACAGCCACACACCTTTGGCGAGGTTGCGGTTCTATTTTCGACAACCGATGCAGCGTCAGAGCAGCCTCGCCCCGACCCTTTTCCTCATGGCTCGTCAGGCTCTTTTTCTCCCTCCCGGACCCCCTCAACCCATGCCGGCTTCGCAGCCGGTTCTGCCGATGACCTCCAGGCGGCACCATAGACAACCGTTCTGCCGGCGGCCCGGTGGTCAGCCACTGGCGGCGCAGCAGAACAGAATCAGGAAAATCTCACGAGAACGATTATGAAGTTTAACGGCGGCTATAACGTAATGCTCGAAGGCGAGCCCTCCACCGGAGTTGCCCCCTACCAGAAGCCCGAGGCGCTTCACCTGCCCCTCTACTCGGATCGGCTGGACTTTTCCCTGCTCGAGGTGGAAGACGGGGCGTCGGTGGTCAAAGGACAGGTACTCGCCAGAGATCCGGTAAATTTTTCTGTTCCCCTCCTGGCGCCGATGGCTGGAACGATCAATCTCAAATTCGCCGAGCGTCACATAACCATCGAGCATCTCAGTGCCTCGTCGGATTCCGAAACCGCTGAAGTCGGAGACGTCGGTGACGAGCGTCAAACCCTGCTCCGCCTCGGTGTCTGGTCCTCGCTGGCGCGACTTGACACGAACCGGGTGCCCGATCCGGAGCGCACGCCCGAAGCCCTGATCGTCTCGGTGTTCCGGTTCGAACCGTTTCTCCCTTCCCCGGCAGCCATACTCAAGGACGGTGCCGGCGATTTTGTGTCCGGCCTCGACAGGCTTCACAAGCTCTTCGAGGATGCGGCGGTCTACCTGGTCGTACCGGAATCCGACTCGGAACTCAAAGGTCAGCTCGCCCAGGCGGCGTCGAGCAATTCCTGGCTCAACCTGTTCGAGGTTCCCCAGACCTATCCGTTCGACCATCCGGCCTTTGCCGCTCAGATGCTCAAGCTGAGCCCCAAACGCGCCTGGTCGCTCGATGTCCAGGGGGTCATCGCCGCCAACCAGGCGCTCGAAAACAACCGACCGTACACCAAGCGCATGGTGTCTGTGGGCGGACCGCAGATCAACCAGCCGTGCCACCATCACCTGCCGATCGGCTATCCGCTGGCCATGATCATCGACCGGCAGAGCGGGGCCGAATGCCGGATCGTCAGCGGCGGTGTGCTGACCGGCGGCGCCGTCGCCCCCTCGCAGCTGGGGCTGGATATCGAATGCCAAGGGCTGACGGTTCTCGAAGAATTGACCGGGCGGGAGATACTGGCGTTCGTTCAGCCGGGATTCACCAAGCAGGCATATTCCAAAACCTTTGCATCGGTCTTCAAGCCGCTGTTCAAGGAAAAGCGCACCACCGCCCTTGGCGGTGAATCACGACCCTGCGTGTTCTGCGGGTTCTGCGAACAGGCCTGCCCGGTGGGGATCATTCCCCATCTGATCTATCGCTACCTGGACAAAGATCGCCCGGAAGACGCCTACCGGTTCAAGTTCGACAAGTGCATCGACTGCGGGCTCTGTTCATACGTCTGCGTATCGAAGATTAACCATCTCAAGCTGTTCAGGGCGGAACGGTCACGGGCTGTGACGGAATTGATCGAGGGATGAGTGAGGCGGTCGAGGGTGCCGTTACCCGGAAACGACGCTTCACCGCAATCAAATAACCTGGTGCTAAGGAACTCAGCATGAAATGGCTTTACAACCTGTTTGAATCGTCAAAACCTCATTTCGAGAAGCGAGGCAAGCTCGCTTTTTTCAAACCGCTTTTCGAGGCCATCGAATTTATTTTCTTCTATCCTCCGGCCCGCACGGTGACCGGACCGCACGTCCGGGACCCGCTCGACATCAAGCGCTACATGACGATTGTGATCGTCGCGCTGCTGCCCAGCATCTGCGCGTCGATCTACTTTTTCGGGCCCCGCATCCTGCTGATGATCCTCGTTTCCTATGCGGTCGGCGGTCTCGTCGAAGTGTTGTTCGCCTGCATCAGGAAAACCGAGATCCATGAAGGGTTTTTCGTCACCGGCATCCTGTTCCCGCTGATCCTGCCGCCGGCGACCCCGCTCTGGGTGGTCGCCGTCGGTGTGTTCTTCGGCGTCTTCTTCGGCAAGGAGGTGTTTGGCGGCACCGGTCACAATATCTTTAACCCCGCCCTGGTGGGCAGGCTGTTCGTTACCATCGCCTTTCCGACCATTCTGACCACCGGCTGGACCGCCCCCGGTGCATGGCGCGGGGCCGCAGACGCGGTGTCCCAGGCAACGCCGATGGCGCTGGCCAAGACCCAGGCGGTCTTCACCCCGGTGGCGGATCTGCTGATCGGCATCCCCTCAGGCAGTGCCGGTGAAACCTTCAGACTCGGCATCATCATCGGCGGCATCTTCCTGATGCTGACCCGGGTCAGCAACTGGCGGGTGCCAATTTCGTATCTTGCCTCGGTCTTCGTGATGGCCTTCGTGATCGGGCTGTTCGGCGGCATCCCGTCCGCCGGGGAAAGCGCCGCACCGAGTGGTTTTGCGGCCGCATTCAATTTCGGACTGTTCAATCTCCTCGGAGGCTCGGTGTTGTTCGGGGCGATGTTCATGGCCTGCGATCCGGTCACCTCGCCGTTCACCGTGCCGGGCAAGTTTATTTTCGGCATCGGCTGCGGAGTCCTGACGGTATTGATCCGGGTATTTTCCGGGTACGTCGAGGGCGTCATGTTCAGTATCGTGATCATGAACGCGTTCACCCCGCTGATCGACCATATAGTGCTGTCGATGCGGTATCGCGGAGCGGAAGCGTCATAGGCTAGGTGATTAAAACCTGATTTGGAGAGTTGGCGTGATAGATAAAATCAAAATGATCGGATTTGTCCTGGTGTTCGGGATCTTCTGGGCGACGGCGCTGGTCGCGGTCGACACTATGACCGGCCCGAGAATCGAAAAGTACCTGCTCGAGAAAAAGCGCAAAAAGGTGCTCGAGGCGCTGGTCATCCCGTACGAGAAGGACAGCGTCGAGCAGGTCTTTACCAGCAATGTCAAAACTGAGCAGATAGACGGCAAGGAGATCTTCACGGCCGAGGACGGCAGCATCGCCTTCGAATTTGCAGGACCAGGGTCCCAGGGGCCGATGAGCGGCGTCATCGCGCTGTCGCCGGGCAAGGATGCACTCAAGGGTATTGCGATCATTACCCAGAGCGAAACCCCGGGGCTCGGAAGCCGTGTGCTGGCCGCCGACAACCTGAAGAATTTCAGGGATAAGAAGGTGGTGCCCGAACTGGCGGTGGTGCCCGCTGGCACTGCTTCCGCCGAAAACGAGGTGGATGCGATCACCGGGGCGACCCTGACCAGCAACGCAATAGAATCGCTTATCAATAAAAACGTCAAGGCAACCAAAACTCTGATCGGTCAATAACCATGAATCTGAAAGAACTATTCGGGAAGAAGGGCGCCAAGACCGTTAAAAACGGGATCTGGCGCGAGCACCCAATCAGCTCGGCGACGCTCGGCATCTGTTCGGCACTGGCCATTTCCAACAAGGTGGAAAACGCCATTGCGATGAGCGCCGGGGTGATCTTCGTTTTGATCCTGACGGCAATTATCATTTCTCTGCTGAGAAAGATCATTCCATCGCGGGTCCGCATCATCATCTACATGATCACCATCGCCGCCGGCGTCACCATCGTCGACCTCGTGCTGAAGGCCTATTTCCCGATCATCAGCGAAGCCATGGGGCCCTACGTGCCGCTGATCATCACCAACTGCATCATCATGGGCCGGGCCGAGGCCTTTTTCGTACAGAACCCGACCAAGCTGTCGCTCCTCGACGCACTGGCCAACGGGCTCGCCTACGGCTACACCCTGATGGCCATCGCCATTTTCAGGGAGATATTCGCATTCGGCACGCTGCTCGGGGTGCGGGTTACTCCGGCGGGCTGGGTTGACTGGGTGGTGCTCGCCGCGCCGGCGGGCGCGTTTTTCGTACTTGGGACGTTTCTCTGGGTGACACGGACCCTGGCCGGGGTGGAACCCCCGAAAAAGAGCTGATGAAGGATCAACCGATAATTCAACCTTAACGCAAAGGCATTACCATGGGCGAAACTTCGTTGTTGTCGATATTCATCACCGCGCTGCTAATCCAGAATGTGGCGCTGTTCTACCTGCTCGGCATGTGTCCGTTCGTGGCGCTGTCCCGGAGTCTGACCACCGCCATGGGCATGGGTGCAGCCGTCATCTTCGTGGTGACGCTGACCTCGTCGGCCAACTGGGTCATCTACCAGATCCTCGAGGCTACCGGGTCCCAGATCATCCAGTACATCGTATTCATCATTGTCATCGCCGCCTGCGTGCAGCTGGTGGAAATGATCATGGAACGGTTCTTCCCGGCGCTGCAGGCCTCGTTCGGCATCTTCCTGCCGCTGATCACCGTGAACTGCACGGTGCTCTTCATTTCCCTGAAGGTCACCACGGTCGACGGCCTCTCCTATATTCAGACCGTGGTGTACTCGGTATCGGCAGCTGTCGGGTTCTGGCTGGCAATGATCATCGTCGCCGCCATCAACGAAAAACTCGATCTCATCGGCCGCGTTCCGAAAGGACTGCAGGGACCGGGGATCATCATGGTTATTACCGGAATCATCGCGCTGGCCTTCATGGGCTTCAGCGGCATGGTTTAACGCACTTATTCACCTAAACCCAAGGGAGCCCCTGCGGAATAATTTATGGAGACGCTACTTCCTATCGGGATCATCACTGCCATACTGTTCGCACTGACCGTTATCCTGCTGATCGCGGACAAGCTGCTGGTTTCCTACGGAGACTGCACGGTTTCAGTCGATGATGAAGAGGGCCACAGAGAATTCACCGTCCAGGGTGGATCCACCCTGCTGTCGGTGCTCATCGACCAGGGCATGGAAATCCCCGCGTCCTGCGGCGGCAGAGGCAGCTGCGGCTTCTGCAAGCTGAATGTAAAAAGCGGCGGCGGCGATATCCTGCCCACCGAGGAGATGTTCATCAGCAAGGAAGAAAAGAAAACCGGCACCCGCCTTGCGTGCCAGGTGAAGGTCAAGGATAACATCGAATTGTTCGTGCCGGACCTGATCAACACGGTCAAGGGCATGGCCGAAACCGACAGCTTCGACACCCGCACCAAATGGACCTTCACCCGTGAAGGCGCCATGCAGGTGATCGAGGACAAGAAAAAACCAAAACTCGACCGTCAATCAAGGGACAAACTGATCGACATCATCGACAGGCACCGGGACGACCCCGGTGCGGTGATGCCGATTCTGCACGAAATCAACGCGACTTTCAACTACCTGCCGGAAGCCGCGCTCCGCACCGTCTCCAAAGAGATGGGCGTGCCCCTGAGCACCATCTACCGGATCGCGACATTCTACAACCTCTTCAGCCTCACCCCCGTCGGTAAGTACAAGATAACCATCTGCACCGGAACCGCGTGCCATGTAAAAGGCGCCGACGGACTTCTTGAAGCGTTTGAACCTGAACTCGGCATCAAAAGCGGCGAAACCACCGCCGACGGCCTGTTCACCATCGAAGAGGTACGCTGCATCGGCTGCTGCGGGCTGGCTCCGGTGCTGACGGTCAATGAAGAGGTACATGGTCTGATGACCAAGAAAAAGGTGCCGGAATTAATCGAACAATACAAGGCAGCATGAGCGCTGCCCTGAACCAGCGCGGACGGCCAAACGAATGAAGCACGAATACACAGAAATCAAACGGAAGTTGAACGTCGAGGATCTTGCCGTAATTACCGATCGGGTAAGAAAAGCCACCCTGTTGAGCGAAGGGGCTGGTAAGGCGAAGGTCACCGTACACATGGGTACCTGCGGCATCGCCGCCGGTGCAGACAAGGTTCTGAAAACGCTCAGGAGTGAATTCGAGAAAACCAAGATCGAAAACATCATCCTGACCACCTCCGGCTGCGCAGGGATGTGCTGCAACGAACCGATGATGACGGTGGAGCGGAAGGGAGAGCCGCCGGTAAAATATATCAACGTCGACGGCGACAAGGCGCTGCAGATCCTGAACGATCACGTGATGAACGGGACCATCGTCGAGGACCGGACGCTGGGAATCGGATATGAGCGGGTTATGGGAGAGGCCACCCGGGTGAAGCCGGAAGCGGATCGCTCTGAGGAGGCAGATGGCTCCGAGGAAGCGGCCGGGGTGTCCGATCTGCTCGATGTCGGCTTCTTCGGCAACCAGACGCTGGTCGCCCTCAAGAACAGGGGCATGATCGACCCCGAGAACATCGATGAATACATTGCCAGAGGCGGCTATGCGGCGCTTGCCAAAGCCCTGACCCAGATGAAGCCTGCAGATGTCGTCGATCACGTCTCCGTGTCGGGGCTGCGCGGCCGCGGCGGCGGCGGATTTCCGGCGGGCCGGAAATGGGCATCGGCGGCCAAGGCAACCGGCTTCCCCAAATACATCATCTGCAACGCCGACGAGGGTGATCCCGGGGCCTACATGGACCGCTCGCTCATCGAGTCGGACCCGCACGCGATCATCGAGGGCATGGCGCTTGCCGGCTACGGGGTAGGCGGTACCATAGGGTATGTCTACATCCGGGCGGAATACCCGCTGGCCACATCGATTCTGAGAACGGCGCTCGGCCAGGCCAGGGAGTACGGCCTGCTCGGTGATAACATCTTCGGCACCGATTTCTGCTTCGATATCTTCATCAAGCAGGGTGCCGGGGCGTTCGTGTGCGGCGAATCGAGCGCTCTGCGCGCCTCGATCGAAGGGCTGCCGGGCGAACCCACGGTCAAATACGATCATGCCACCGACAAGGGTCTGTGGGAGAAACCGACGGTGCTCAACAACGTCGAGACCTTCGCGAACGTGCCATTGATCGTCGACAAGGGCGGGGAATGGTACGCATCGATGGGTACCGAGAAGAGCAAAGGCACGAAGGTGTTTTCGCTGGTCGGCAACATCGTCAACACCGGCCTGATCGAAGTTGAAATGGGCACCACGCTGCGCGAGATCATCTATGATATCGGCGGCGGCATTCCGGGCGGCAGGAAATTCAAGGCGGTTCAAACCGGCGGCCCGTCAGGCGGCTGCATCCCCGCCGACCATCTGGACATGCCGGTGGATTTCGAACAGCTGAAGGAAGCGGGCTCGATCATGGGGTCCGGCGGAATGATCGTGATGGACGAAGGTACCTGCATGATCAACGTCGCCAAATACTTCATCGAGTTCTGCAACGACGAATCTTGCGGCAAATGCGTCTCCTGCAGAGACGGTTCGGCGGCCATGGTAGAGATCCTCGAGCGAATCTGCAACGGGGAAGGACGGGAGGAAGATCTCGTTCTGCTCGAGGAACTCTCCTACGCAATTACCGACGCCTCTCTGTGCGGGCTCGGCACCTCCCTGGCCAACCCGGTGCTGAGTACGCTTCGCTATTTCAAAGACGAATACCTGTCCCATATCAAAGACAAGAAATGTCCGGCGAAGGTCTGCAAACCGCTCTTTCAATATCATGTTATCACCGAAAACTGCAAGAAGTGCGGTCTCTGCTTCAGGAACTGCCCGTCCGAGGCCGTCATCTGGAAGAAGAAGGAGGTCGCTGAAATCGTGCAGGAAAAATGCATCAAATGCGGCATCTGCCTGGAAGTCTGCAAGTTTGGGGCTATAGAATAATCGAGGGAAGGCACGTACATGATCAAGTTCACTCTAAACGGAAAAGAGTTCGAGGTTCCCAAGGGTACGACAATACTGGACGTTGCCCGTCAAGAGGGAATTAAGATTCCGACGCTTTGTTATCACGAGGAGATGTCGCCCTACGCTTCATGCCGCCTGTGTCTGGTGGAAGTTGTCAAACGCGGCTGGCCCTCACTCCAGCCGGCGTGCATCTACCCGGCCCAGGAAGGGATCGTCGTAACCACCGACACCGAGCGGGTCAGCAAGACCCGTAAAATCCTGCTGGAACTCTACCTGGCACGGTCCCCCGAATCCCAGGTGATCATCGATCTGGCCAAGGAGTACGGCGTTCGAGACACCCGCTTCAAGCTCAAGAAAGAAGATCAGAGCGAATGCATCCTGTGCGGTCTCTGTGTTCGCGCCTGTGCCGAGATTTCCAAAAGAAACGCCATCAGCTTTGCGCACCGCGGCA
>JAJDNR010000190.1 GCA_022340565.1 Desulfofustis sp. | reverse complement strand
GCATTGTGCCTGGTGCAGGTCGTCACGAAGGATGCCAGCGACAGTTTTTCCCTGAGCTGCTCAGGGTGCGACGTGTAGATGTCCTTGGCATGGGCCGAGAAGCTGAACGGCAATCCTGAAAGCATGGAGCTGAACATCGTCACCGAGGTGGGCGAATGCGCGAAGTGGGCGTGCAGATGAAGGATCGACGGGTCCTTCAAGAGGTGCACCTGGGTTAGAAAGCCGGCCTGCAGGAGGTGTTTGAAGGTCGCCACGTTCCGGGTTCTCCGGTATCTCCGACCGGCTTCCCTGAGAGCCTTCAGGTACCGGCCCGGATGGCCGACCGCGTAGATCAGGTTGGGCCGGATCAGGCGTGGAAAGTCAAGCAGCAGTTCGGTCGGCAGATAATCCACCCGTGCCTTGATCCGTTTGACCGAATCGTGACTGAAATTCTCCCTGCCTTTGCGCATCGGAAACAGCCGCATCGAGAATCCGAGCCGTTCCAGCAGCAGGATCTCATTGGACACGAAGGTCTCCGATATCCTTGGGAAACCCTTCAGAATATAGGCAAGCACGGGGGGAGAACTGTTCATGACCGGCGATGACATGCAGGCTGATCCACCGTTAATCCACTGTTTCCGCCCGGTCGATATGAGATCTGAAAAACCTGAGGCGTTCAAGCATGGTGTCGATCCCCGTCAGCTTGAACTCGGATATCGCCCGAGCGTATTGCTCGGAGCGGTTGAGAACCGAAAAGATTTTGTCGCGCAGCAGCTGCGGGGCGACCTCCTGCCAGCCGATGTAGTCGATCAACCCTTCATGTTTCAGTCGTCTCGCCCGAATCAGCTGCTCCTTGCGCGGAGTTTCGCGGGGGATAATCAGCGCCGGCGTTTGGTGGGTCAGGATTTCGCAGATCGTGTTATAGCCGCCCATCGAGATGACGAGGTCGGCGGCCTGCATCAGCTCCTCGAGGCGGGGATGAAACGGCAGGGTCTTAATGCCGTAGACCTTGGCCCGTTCCCGGATTTTTTCGCGGCTGCGTTTCGGCATGAAGGGGCCGGTGATGATCAGGCTTTTGAACGGCAGCGAGGTCGGGAAGTAGTCATGCATGGCGATGAACTGGTCGAGCACGTCGAAGCCGTCGCCGCCGCCGCCGGTGGTAACCAGTACGAAGGTGTCATTGGAGAGGATCCGGTACCGGCGCCGGTTTTTCTTGCGAACGGTTCTGTGGAGTTTAACCCGTGGGATATAGCCGGTGAAGACCACCCGGTCGCGAAGCGATTCGGGGAATTCGTAGAGGCTGACCGGGTCGAAAATTTCCTGGTTGCCGTACACCCAGATCTCGTCGTACAGTTCCGACAGACAGGCGTAGATGTCTCGTTCCCGCCAGTCGTTGATGATTACCTCGGGATCGTCGAGGATGTCGCGCAGGCCGAGAACTGCGCGGGTGCTCGGTCTATTCTCCTTCAGCCATTCCAGGGTCGGCAGGACTTCTCGCTTGAGGCCGAGCGGCTCCTTGTCGACGATGAACAGGTCGGGCCTGAAGGTCTGGGCGGTGGCGAGAATGATATTGGTCCTGATGTTGAGCGCCTGCTCGTCGTCGATCTTGATCGACAGGGACCGATATTCGTCGTTGGTTTTCTTGATCATCCCCGGAATGCGCACGAAATCGACCTGGCTGGGCATGGCGAAACGACCGGCGATCGGGGATCCGGTCAAAATGAGGATATTGGTATTGGTGTTGCGCAGGTGGTTGGCGATGGCCATGGTCCGCCGGATATGGCCGAGTCCGTAAGTGTCATGGGAGTACATCAGGATGTTGAAGGGCGAGCTCATCGGACCTCGTCGTGCTTCATCGGGGGCATCGCTTTCACTGCACAGGGAACGTGGCACTATTATTCCAACCCTTCACGAAAGTCAAGGCGCCCTTGGAGGCGGCGAAAAAAAAGCCCTGCCGCCAAAAGGCGGCAGGGCTTCGCTCGTTCTCTGGAAAATCTTGTTAGAACCTGAGCGTCAACTGGTTGCTGATCATGATGATCGAATCAATCTCTGAATAAGTGTCGACTTCCTGGAAGATGTCTCCAGTGTCCATGTATCCGAAATGCACTTCGTAGGCGAGCGAATTGAAAAAGTTGTAGACCACGCCGATATTTGCCTCCCAGCTCGACTGGAGGTTATCTGCGGACTCGGAGTCCCAGGCCACGCTGGTTACCCCGATTGCCCCGTGAAAGGCCAGACTCGGAGTCGGCAGGTACTCGGCAGCGATGGCAAATCCGTGAGGCGCCGCACCGGTTGTCTGCGACAAGAAGGACTCGGCGAACGGATCCTCTCCAAAAATATCCGTGGTACTGCTGGTGATCATCAGCGGTTTGAACCGCGAAGCTTCGAACATCAGGCCGCTTTCCGATTCGGATACAGCATCCACGTCGAAACTGTACCCGGTGATGGTGTAGCCGGAACCTCCTTCGAGTTCGTCAGCCAGAAGCGGCAAGATGCCGACGCCACCCATGAGGATCAGAGTCAGCATACAGATCAGGTATGGTTTTCTCACGATCATGCTACCAGTGCGATTATTGAAATCTCATCTAAAATCAGCAGGTTGAACATAAACGACCGGATACCTCTCCGGTACAAATATTTATACCTCTAGGGCTATAGTGTGATTTTCCCCGCAAAAAGTCAAGGAAATAGTAACGATTTTTTTTCGATTACCGCTTTCATGTCGGTGGATTTCTTGCGGCTCATCGATAGATGGTTTATTAATAGCGGACTGCCGGTAACGTCGCTTTTTAAAACGGGCTCGTCTTTCCGGAGGCGGACTCAAACTGCGGGTGAGACTATGCGTTGTATACTACAGATAATACTTTGGTTGGCCTTACTGCTGCCGACTCAGCAGCTGCTTGGCGCCGAACAGGCCGGGCCGCCAACGGTCGTCGTACTTCCTCTGGAGGTGAGCAACGAAGGAACCTATGCCTATCTGAACCAGGCCATCAACCAGATGCTGCTGACCAGGCTCTCCGGAGCCGGAGGTCTCAAGGTGCTGGGTTCTGATCTGAAACCCGAGCAGTGGCGGCAGATAAGGTCCCGTCTGCAAGCGGGTGAGATGCAGGAGGCTATCGCCGTGGTGGCAGCCGACTGGTTTCTTGACGGCAGCATGTATTCGCTGAAGGATGGGCTGCAGATCAACGTCAGTCTGTATCCGACGGCCGAGGGTACGCCGCTGACACTGACGGTCAAGGCTGACGATCAGGACGGGGTGATACGGGCCGTGAGCGGGCTGTCGAAAGATATTGAGGATGCCATCGTCCTCGAAAAAAAGACCGAGGAGGACCTGTCGGAAGAAACGGATACCGGCAGCGGCCTGAGCGGATTTGAAACGCCTCATCCGGAGCGCGATTACAGAAAGGGACTGTACAGCGGAGCTGCACTGATAGCGGGAGGTGACGGAGATCTCGGGTTCACGTCCCGGGGGATACGCAAAAGCGATCCGATACCGCTGGACATCGTGTCGCTAGCGTCCGGGGACTTGAACGGTGACGGCGTCAACGAGGTGATTATTGCCTCGAGAAGCAAAATCATGGTTCTGAGCTTTAGTGACCTGAAATTCCAGAAGGTTGCCGAATATGATTTTTCCGCGCGGATGAAAATCCACGTGATTAATATTGGCGATCACGACGGCAGCGGCAGGATGAAACTCTACGTTTCCGGCAACGACGGGAGATACGCGTCCTCGGCGATCTTCGGCTGGGACGGGTCCCCGTCCCTGCAGCCGATCAAAAAGTCTATACCGTGGTATCTGCGGCCGCTGCAAACCACGGATGGAAAAACCATGCTGATCGGCCAGCAGGCCAATGACCGCCAGCATGAAAACTTTTTACAGCCCGGGGTGTTCGAGCTGACTATTGATCCGCAGGATTCAAAGATCGTCAAAGGCAACAGGCTGCTGCTGCCGGAGGGCACCAACCTGTTCGATTTTATCCAGGCGGATCTGGACGGTGACAAACTGAACGAAACGGTGTTGATCGATAAGAAACAGAAACTGCTGGTCTACGATTCGGCGTCCAATCTGATCTGGGTCAGCAGTGCAAACTACGGAGGCAGCAGGACCTTCTTCGGTCCCTCACGGGAACTGACAAACCAGCTGGATTCAAGCCAGCTGACCGAAGCCCAGCAGGATAACCGGCAGCTGGTGTGGATCCCGGGCAGGCTCGACGTGAAGGACCTCACCGGCGACGGGCTGCCCGAGATCGTGGTCGTTACCAATGACATCGGTATCGATAAATACCTGGAGAACAGCAGGTTCTACAAGGGCGGTTCGGTGGCCTGCCTGAGCTGGTCCGGCTACGGCCTGGCCGAGATCTGGCAGACCAGCCATATCGACGGCTATGTTGCCGATTATTTTTTCGATGAGGGTGATACCCCCGAAAACAATGGCAGCGATACGGTGTTGAGCAGGCTCTACGTGGCTCAGATACCGGTTGTCTCATTTGTCAAGCAGTTGCTGCCGACCAGCAGAGAGAGCAGGGTGCTCGCCTACGAGATGATGGTAAAAAAAAGTTCAACACCGGCACCGAAACCGTAGCCTTCATGATCGATATATGCTGCTGTTTCGCCAGTAAAATCGGCGGAGAAGGAGGCGGGGTATAATTTTTTAAACCGCAGGTAAAAAAAACTTGACATAGGGTTGCCCTGGGTATATAAATCCAGTAGTACGATAGCGGTTGTGCCGTGTCGTTCGCGGTATAAATAAAACTGCAGGCCCCGATAACCGGGGTGGATAACAAACCTAGGAGAGAAACGATGAAAAAAGTAATTGCTGCAGCAGCCGGCCTGATGCTGGTCGGCGCAATGGTTGGTACAGCCTCTGCCGCTGTATCCTTCGGTGGCGATGCCCGTGCTCGTTACTACTATCAGCAGGACTACGATTTCGGTGCGATAGTACAGGACGAGGAAACCGGCGCCATTTCCCGTGTCA
>JAJDNR010000183.1 GCA_022340565.1 Desulfofustis sp. | reverse complement strand
GCGGCCGCGAAGGCACCAGCGTCGCATGCGCCGCCGGTCGCAGGCGCTGCGGCCACAGTTCCGGTTCTGAAAACCAGGGAGGTGAAGATCAAGAAGCAGCAGACCGCGGCTCCGGTTCCGGTCGCGCCGGTTGCCGGCGACCGGCCGGAGGTTCGGAGCATAGAACCGTTTGCGCAGAAGGAGACGGTTGATGTCTCGGGTCTGACCCTGAGTTTCGAGGAAGATGCCGAAAGCTCTCAGCGCCGCAAAGACATCCTGGCGCTGCACACCAATGCCGATGAGGCGCTGAAACAGGGGCGGCTGCTGGAACCGGAAGACAACAACGCATACCTGTATTATCGCCAGATCCTGGAACTCGACCCTGATGATTCCAGGGCCAGGGACGGTTTGAGGATGATCGGAGATAAATATGCTGCGGTGGCGGAAACGGCACTGAACGAACAGGCGTTGGACCGGGCCGCCGAGTATGTCGCCCACGGCCTCACCGTGATGCCGGGGTATCCGAGCCTGGTTGCTCTGGATCAACGTGTCAGGCGGGAACGGGCCGAGCGTATTGACGATCTGTCGGAAAAGGCGCGTCTCTGCCTTGATGCCGACAAGCTGTCCTCGCCGGCGGACGACTCGGCGTATTTTTACTATCGTGAAATACTCCGTCTCGATCCGGAAAACAGTCAGGCCCGGAAAGGGTACACGGCAATTGCCGACCGCTATGCGCAGCTCGCCGAGCAGGCCTTTCTGGATTTGCAATTCGCCGACGCGGAGCGGTTCGTCAGCCGGGGTCTGCAGGTGGTTCCGAACCACTATTATCTGCTGTCCCTGCAGCAGGAACTGCAGCGCAGCGATCTTGAAAAGGTGGGGCACAGCATGAAAAAGCGGATCAACAAGCTCTTTTCAAAATGAGGGGGGATGCGCCGGCTTAACCGAACAGGCGTCTCCAGATCCGCATCAGGAAGCCGCCGCTCATGTCCCTGCTGACGACCCCGTCCGAATAATAGCGTTTTTGCGGTTTGTCACGGGTAGCCCTGCGGATCAGCTCCCGGTATTCGGCGGTGTCGAGGTAGCGGGTTTTTTCATCGGTATTTGCGCGGTCTGCCTGGCTTCGCAACTGGTCCAGATCGGACCGGTCGAATATCAGCGTGTGCTTGCCTATCAGAATGACGTCATTGTTTTTCAGGCCGTGAGCCGATACCAGCTGTTCGTTGACGAAGGTGCCGTTGGTACTGCCGAGATCTTTGATGATGAAACTTGCCGAGACGGACTCGATTCGAGCGTGGTTGGCGGACACCGCAAGGTTGTCGATGACGATGTCATTTGATTCGCTGCGTCCGATGGTGACGTTCTGGCCGATTCCGATCTGATACTTGTCAAGGACCTTGTCCTTGTATTTCAGGGTGATTACCGGCATTATTCCCTCTCATCAAAACTTGTCTACCGGCGGCGGCCGGTGTCCGCTGATTCAGGAACCATTGGCCCAGCCTACCATAAATGGTGTTGGCATGAAAGCAAAGAAGTCTTATCTCTTTAATGTCTCACACAATTGACCCATGATCAAGCGTATTGTGCTATGATACGAGCCTGCCCGAAGCGGATGGTCGGAACCGCCTGTCAGGGGGTGAATCAATTTACGGAAACAGTGTCATGACCGAACATAGAAATGTGCTGGGAGCGCCGCTGCAGATCTGCAGCCTCGACCCGCTGACCGGTTTCACCAGGGAAGGCAGCTGCAAGGTTACCCCGGAGGATGTGGGGGTGCACGGCGTGTGCGTGGTGGTCACCGAAGAATTTCTGGAGTTTTCGAAACGGGTTGGCAATGATTTGAGCACGCCCATGCCGATCTATGGGTTCGCGGGGCTCCAGCCGGGGGACCGCTGGTGCCTGTGTGCGCCGCGCTGGCAGGAGGCCCTCGAGCACGGCATGGCGCCTCAGGTGGACCTCAATGCGACCCATGAATCGAGCCTCGAGTATGCAACCCTGCTCGATCTGCTGCGTCACTCGATCGGCACGGAGACCTAATGAACCCGACAGCGATGAGAGCTGGTCGAGGGCGGATGTGATCCTGGAAGGCTGATGGAAAGAATACTGGTTATCGCTTTCTCGGTTCTGTTCGGACTCGGATTTTTCGTCTGGTTTTCGCAGGCGATCAATCGCCCCCCCCTGCAGAATTTCGTTCATCGTCATCTCTGGCTGCTGCACCCCAATGCGGTGTGTTGCTGGCGGGCGGCAATGGCCGTCGCCGCTCTGTTTCTCTATTTTTTTGCCGGGTTTGAAAATATTGCGATACCGCTGTTTACCTTTGCCGCGATGCTCGACGGCATCGACGGGACCATCGCCAGGAACTGCGAATTGGGATCGAAGCTTGGCGAGTGGCTCGATCCGCTTTGTGACAAGCTGACCTATCTGCCGCCGCTGATCTTCTTTGCCTATGCCGGGATCATCTCCATAACCGAGATCTGGATCCTGGTCGGCATCGAGCTGTTCGGCCAGTTCTTTGCACGGCGCGTTCTCAACCTGATGAAAATCTCGGGCGCCGCCAACAACTTCGGCAAGATCAAGGCGATCATCTGCTTCGGGCTGGTCATTTTCTGTGCGCTGCTCGACGAGATTCATGATATTCCGAAGCTCTACAATTTCGGTGACGAGGTGGTGGCAGCCTGCATCATCCTCGCATCGGCTTCGATCATCTTCAAGTTCATACCCAACTGGCTCTATGCCGATATCCTTTCGACCCTCAACTTCTGCTGCGGCATTATCAGCCTCGTGCTGGCCTACAACTATTTTTTCGCCTGGGCAATTTGCGTGATCATCGTCGGGCAGCTGCTTGACCTGTTCGACGGCAGAATGGCCGACAAGCACGGCGGCACCCGTTACGGGCCGCTCATGGACGACGTAGCCGATTTCGTGAGTTTCGGGATGGCGCCTGCCTATATGGTGTTTCTGTCAGGCGGAGACTATGCCTGGCTGTTTGCGCTGATCTACCTTGGAACCGTTGGCTTTCGCCTGATCCGCTTCGTGCTGGTCGACAAAAAACGCACAGACCTTCCGGCGGGCGTGTTCAACGGCCTTCCCAGCCCGGCCGGCGCGATGGTCGTACTGGGCGGCACCCTGGTCGCCGAGCCGCCGCTGCTGTGGGTAATTGCGATGGTTTCCGCAGGATTGATGGCCAGCCACCTGCGCTTTGCCCATTTCGGGCGGTTGATCATCAAGCGCATTCCCCGGCCTATATTTTTCGTGATGTGTTCGATTCAGGTCATTGTTCTGGCGTTTGTGTTCAAAACCCAGAATGTACGGCTGTTCGGGATCATCATTTTGGTTTCGATGCTGTTGTATATGGTCATCGGCAGGAGAATGGCCGTGGATCAGCGGCCCTGAGGCGGGCGGCAGCGAGCCGGCTGTCGGCAGGCCGGCGACCCTCCCCGGTGCCGCTGTCTCAGCGCACTGCGGTCCCGGCAGAGATAAACCGGACGCGTTGTTATTTGCCCAGGACCTGATCTCTTATCTTGTCCCAGACGGCGGCCACCCCTTCGGCGATCCCCTCTGCATAACGATCGGGACTGAAATCCGCGCCCAGCTCCGCGGCCCGCTGCCCGGCCAGCGACTTGACGTTTTCGCACAGTGCCGGGTCAAGCTCCGCAAGGTTTTGCACCAGTGCCTCGAACCTGACCGGGATGGTCTTTCGGACCAGATGCATATCGCTCATCGCGATGAAAGGATCGTAATCGATCTGTTCGCTTCTTATGAGTTGTTCGGCATCCTGCCTTCCGGCTTCTGTCGAGGATGAGGCATGTTTCATATCGTTTCCTGTGTTTGGGCCGGATCGTGGTGGCGGCCATGCCGGGGTTGTGGGTTTTCAACTCCTGTTGACCATAATCCATCGGGACCGAAAAATATACCCCAAACGGATGGACGGCTGACGAAGCAGTTGCGGCGTCCCGGCACCATCGGACTGCTGGTATTTTTTTCTTGATGGTCTATCCGTTTGGTAGTTAAGTAGCAGAGTCGTCCCGTATAAGCCATGCCTGACCAGACTCATCATTGCCGCTCCAGGAGACAGACCATGAACCGCATCATCCGCTCTATCGCCCTTGTCGCCGTGCTCGTTATTTTTGTCGCTGATGCCCGGGCGGCCGATGATCTTGCCAAGCAGGCTCAGAACCCGGTCGCCAACATGATCAGCCTGCCCTTTCAGAACAATACCGATTTCAACATCGGCCCCGACGACGACACCAAGAACACGCTCAATATTCAACCGGTATGGCCCTTTGAGATCACCGATCACTTGAACCTCATCACCCGCACCATTGTCCCGGTCATCACCAAACCAGGGGGCCTGACCGCCGACGGCGAAAGCGTCACCGGTCTCGGAGATACGACGTTTACCGCGTTTCTGTCGCCGAGCGATCCCGCCAAACTGATCTGGGGGGTGGGACCGGCATTCCTGCTGCCCACCGCAAGCGACGATGAACTCGGCGCCGACAAGTGGGGTGCGGGGGCCTCGGTTGTCTTGCTGACCATGCCGGGCAACTGGGTAATCGGTTCCCTGTTCAGCAACATCTGGTCGATCGGCGGCTCCGGAGATCAGGATGTGAACCTGTTCAACTGGCAATATTTCATCAATTACAACTTTCCCAAGGGCTGGTACCTGGCAAGTGCTCCGATCATCATAGCCAACTGGGAAGCGGACAGCGACAATCGCTGGACGATCCCCTTCGGGGGCGGGGTCGGTAAGATTTTCAATATCGGCAAGCAGCCGCTCAATGCCCAGCTGTCTGCCTACTACAACGTCGAGAAACCCGACAGCGGGCCGGACTGGCAGATGCGCTTTCAGCTGGTATTCCTGTTCCCCAAATAACCGCTCCAATTCTCGCATCCTTGCAGGCTTTCATTCAGCAGTGCCCGCTTGTCATGGGGTGCGGATCACCTCAGTCGCGGTGTCAGGTGACAAGCCCCCAGCGACCGGGTGTCGGCCCGAACAGATCCCAGCTGTCCTGCTGGTGACCGGCGAACCATTCCTGAAATTTCAGGTCGGGGCGGCCCGGGGTGAACGGGAAGCTGAGGTAGAACCGGGCGCAGCCGTGCCGGTCGGTTTTTCGGCTGATCCGCAGGGGGGGACAGTTTCGCTTGGCCTGGGCGAGCAGTTCCTCGACCACGGCGAAATCTTCCAGCGGCACGGCCAGGTTGAAGCTGTATTCCCTGCTCATCGCAGTCTCTCCTTCCAGATTTGATGATCCAGGCTGCTGCCGGCAGCGGTTATTCACACTCAGGCCAGCCATACCCCCAGCGCCACGGCAGCCCCGAACAGGGGACTCCGCCGAGACGGACGGCCCGGTACATCAGCGAGCCGATCACCGAGTAGATCCGTGTTACCTCTTCAGGGCTCAGTCCGTAGGCGTCACTCAGTTCCGGCGCCCGCTGGGCAGCGGTGTCGATCACGCACTGGCGGAGCTGTTCGTCGGCGGTTTTGCGGGCCCTGAAACTGTCCTCAGGCGAGCACGCTCTCGGTCCGGCCGTGTGGTACGCCCGATCGTGGGTGACGCAGCAATCATCCCACGGCGGCGAGTCGCCGTGAATCTCCTTGATATGGTCGACGGCCGCGGCAAGGTGGTTCCAGCCGATCGAAAGACCGCCGCTGCAGCCGTCCGTGGTGAACGGTGCAAGGGTATTGTCCTGGTTATGTTTGATGTCCGCCAGCTTCTCATGACGATACAGCTCCAGTTTCCACTCCAGGCTGTCGAGCATCGATTCCGATGTTCGGGCCGGGGTTGCAGGCCAGATCCCGGTCACTGCCAGCAGAGCTGCGAGGATGGTTGGGGCGAACCCCGGTTTTACGGCCCTGTTCATGGCGAGTTGTCCCGATAGGTTTTGTGGGGGAGTTTTTTGCCGAGCAGCACGGCTGCCTGGATCAGCAGGCGTTCCAGAGAACTCAATCCGGCCCGCTCGGCGATAACCCGGCGGGCCAGGGCGGGTTCATCGGTGATGATGCCGTCGA
>JAJDNR010000170.1 GCA_022340565.1 Desulfofustis sp. | reverse complement strand
CCTCTTACCCAGTGCCAGTCGATCGTGTGACGGTCAATCTGGACCAGCAGTTCCCGCCACAAATCGCTGTTCTTGACGTCAGCGCCCGCAGCCGTCCGCCAGTTGTTGTTCTGCCAGGTGTTGATCCAGTCGGTAATCCCGTTTTTAAGATAAGCCGAATCGGTGAAGAGCCCGATTCGTGAGGGGTGCTTCACCGACTTCAAGGCTTCGACCGCGGCTCTCAGTTCCATCCGGTTGTTGGTCGATTGCGCAGCCGAACCCGACAGCTCGGACACGACGTCGCCATCTGCCAGTATCACCGCACCCCACCCTCCCGGACCTGGGTTGGGACTGCAGGCGCCGTCGGTATACATGACAAGATCGTATGGGTTGTTTTGCATGGAACGGACTACGGCCGCTATCGGCCGGGATGATTTTGGAGCTGATCGATTCCCGTTTCCTCGTAAACACAAACGCTCATTTTACTCCGTTCATTATCTATTTTCACGAACTGTCGGCAGGAAAAGCAGTTCGACCGTGGAGAGTCGGATCAGCGAAGAAAATCTGTCCACCCGGATTCTGCCGCAGCGAACAGTCATGCGGGAACGGTCTGCTGTCTGGAGACGAACAACGACATCTCATCGCTCTGGTTATCCCCGGTAACGGTACACCATTCGCAACACCTTGCGAACCGTGTCGGAAAAAATCTTCTTAGAAAACAGCGAACCGACCGCGCGCTTGTTGATTTCGCTCATGGTCGGGTATGCGTGAATCGATCCAGCGATCGTCGATAGTTTCACCCTGCCGTTGAGTGCTGCCACCCATTCTGCAAGCAGATCCCCGGCATGGAAACCGAGGATGCGGACCCCCAGCGGCCTGCCCCTTTTGTCAAGAATCAGCTTGATGCCCCCCCTGGTCTCGGCCTCGGCCTGAGCGCGATCGTTGTCGCTGAATCGCTCCTGTACAGCTTCATAAGCGATCCCCAGACGCTTCGCTTCTTTTTCTGACAGGCCGATGCCGCCCAGTTCGGGGTCGCTGTAAGTGCAGTGGGGCATCCATCGATAGCTGGTCTTTCTCGGTATCCCCATCACCGCATTGGTTACGACAATTCCCCCCTCGTAGCCGGCGGCATGGGTGAACTGATAGCCGCCGATCACGTCGCCGGCCGCAAAGATGTGTCTGCTGCTGGTCCGTAAGCGACGATCGACCTGGATCCCCCCGGTGCCGTAAGCCACCGAGGCATTCTCAAGTTTCAATTCCCGGACATTGACCTGCCGGCCTGCGCCGACGAGCACTTGATCCCCGACCAGCAGCTGCTCGGCACCGTCTGCGGTTCTACAGATGAGATTTTTCCCGTGCCGATCCGCCCCGGCTGACAGTAATTCACAGTCGAGCATGAAACGGATTCCCTCGTCCTCGAGCATGCGCTGAAGGTCGTCCGCCAGATCCGCGTCTTCCCGGGGGAGGATCTGGGGACCCCGCTGCAGCACCGTTACTGTGGTGCCCAACCGGGCGAAGGCCTGGGCCATCTCGATGCCGATCGGCCCCGCGCCGACGACAAGCAGGGATTGGGGCAAGGTTTCGAGGCTGAATATGGTTCTGTTGGTCAGCGCCCCGATATCCGACAATCCGGGAACCTCTGGAATAATCGCTGAAGAACCGGTGCAGATCACCCATTTCCCGGCGGTGAGTTCTGTTCCCCCGACATCGACCTTGTGGTCGTCAACAAAGTGCGCTCTGCCAAACCGGACATCCGCCCCCAGCCCGGTGAAACGCTCCACTGAATCGTGATGTTGGATCCTTGCAATGGTCTGTTCTATGCGCTCTCTGACCTTCGCGAAATCAACCGGTGGGCGATTCACTTCCGGCAGCCCGAATTCCTTCATCCTGCCTGACAGGTGATAGACCGCAGCACTTTTGATCAGCGTCTTGCTCGGTACGCAGCCGTAATGCAGGCAGTCCCCGCCGAGAAGATCATCCTTTTCCACCAGCAGCGTTTTCGCGCCCAGCTGCGCCGATCCTGCTGCTACGGTCAATCCGGCGGCCCCGGCTCCGATCACCCCGATATCGTAATCGTAGACGCTCATGTCTTTTCCCCGGTTCCGGCTCTATCTCTGCGCAGACGTGACAGCAACTTCTTGACGGTAATCGGGAACAGGCCGAGAATCGCGAATGAGATCAGCAGGCGCGGCGACACGATGCCGGCAAGCGAGTCGATCCGGGCAAGCTCACTGCCGGCGTTGACGTAAACAATCGTCGCCGGCAGCATCCCCAGCTGGGATACCCAGAAATAGGTGGTGATCGGCATGCGGGTCAATCCCATCAGCAGGTTGATCAGAAAGAACGGAAAGATCGGAATCAGCCGCAGGGAGAACAGGTAGAAGGACCCCTCCTTTTCGAATCCGTCATCGATGGTCTTGAGCTTCTCCCCGAACCGGCCCTGCACCCAGTCCCGCAGTATGAAGCGCGATGCCAGACAGGCCAGGGTGGCGCCGATGGTCGACGCGAACGATACGGCTATGGTCCCGGCAGTCAGCCCAAACAGCGCTCCGCCAGCCAGGGTCATGACCACCGCTCCCGGCAGGGACAACGTCGTCACGACGATGTAGATGAGCATGTAGACTAGGATAATCCTGAGGGGATGCTGCGCGTAAAGCTGACTGAAACGAGCCTGCGACTCCTTGAAGAATTCCAGGCTCAGATACCGCTCCAGATCGAATAGGAAAAACAGGATCACTGCCAGCACCAGACATGCGATGAAGGCCGCCTTTTTTACGGGTACCGGGTTCATGGGCAGTCTATTGAATATCACATGCCATTGCTGCAGGGTTTAGGTTATTCGTGTGGTTCCCAGTAGATACAGTTCTCGGGACACCACTTGATCGCCTCATTCACGAGTTCGGGATCATAGGTGGCGAGATCTCGGACCTCCACGTAGCCGCCGCTTTCTGACCATCTGAAGATTTCCGGGGCCACCTCAATACAGCCCCCGCATTTCGAGCAGGCCCCAAGATCAATTGAAACCGCTCGTTCAGGTTTACCTTTTAGCAACGCTCAAATCCCCTGCAGTCTTCATAAACCAGCCATGGCCGCAATCGATTATACCAGTTAATGATAATTATTCTCGCTATGAAATCAAACTGCAGCAGGCGTCCGAACAACCCGCTGGATACCACGAGCGGCCATTGAAATGTCTAATCAATATGATATAGTGGTTCGTTCGTTAATGGTATTGATCAAATCAGACCTGGTCTGATAACTTGGTTTTTCCTCAACTGCTGAGCTTGACTGACACCAACCATACGTAAAAGACGGAGAAGACATGGGCAACAAAGAACTGGCAAACGGGATTCACTGGGTAGGCGCCATTGACTGGGATGTACGGGATTTCCATGGCTATTCGACGCTGGCCGGCACCACCTACAATGCGTTTCTGATTATCGATGAAAAGATTACGCTGATCGATACGGTAAAACGATCCCATTTTGATGACTTGATGTTTCAGATCAGAGAACTGATCGACCCCGAGACAATCGACTATCTGATCATCAACCATGTGGAACTCGATCACGCTGGGTCCTTGAGCGACGTGGTGGAGGCGATCAAACCCGAAAAACTGATCTGTTCACCGATGGGGGAGAAGGCGATTCTCGAACATTTCCATCGTGATGACTGGCCGTTTCAGGTGGTTAAGACCGGCGATACCATCTCCATCGGGAAACGCACCCTGTCGTTTCTCGAAACCAGGATGCTGCACTGGCCGGATTCGATGTTCACCTATGCGGTTGAGGACGGGATCCTGTTCGCAAGCGACGCATTTGGTCAGCATCTGGCCACCAGTGAACGGTTCGACGATCAGGTCCCGCTGTCAGAGGTCATGGATCAGGCCGCAAAATATTACGCCAATATCCTCTACCTGTATAATCCGCTGGTCAGAAAACTCCTGGCCAAAGTCGCGGAGATGAACCTCGACATCAGAATGATCGCCCCCGACCACGGCGTCATTTTCCGCACCCATATCAACGAAATCCTGACCGCTTACGACGAGTGGAGCAAAAACAGGTTCGATGAAAAGGCGCTGATCATCTACGATACCATGTGGCATTCCACCGAGAAGATGGCCGTGGCCATCGCCCGCGGCATCGAACAGGCAGGCGTCTTCTCGGAGATGATCAACCTCAAGGTGCATCACCGCAGCGACGTGATGACCAAGGTGCTGAACGCCGGGGCGCTGGTGCTCGGGAGCCCGACGCTCAACAACGGGCTGCTGCCGCGAATGGCCGGGTTCCTGATGTACATGCGCGGGCTCAAACCGCAGAACAAGGTAGCCGCTGCATTCGGCTCCTACGGGTGGAGCGGCGAATGTGTGAAGCTGCTCAACGAAGCGATCCAGGATATGCGGCTTGAACTGGTGGACGAAGGTTTGCGTTTCAAATACGTGCCCACCGACGAAGATCTCAAGGAATGCGTCGCACTGGGACGCCGCATCGGCGAAGCGGTAAAACAACGGAACCAGCAGCAGGACGGGTGAACGATGCAGGGTTCGGGAATCCCTGAGCATCGACGACGGGACGTCATGGAGCTTCTCGCCAGCCATACGCTGCTCGCTGAAGGCGACACGGTCGAGAACTGCAGGAAACAGGCCCTGCAGTTCTTTGACAAAACCTCTTTGGTTCGCTATGACAGGATCGTCATCGGTGAGCATACTCCGGCCGCCTCAGACTCTGAATTCAGTGGCGAGTTGGACCGGGCAGTCGAGCAGAACCGGCGCATACTGAAACGATTCGTTGACGAACTGGGAACCACCGGGTTCAATGACCGTGCGGATCTGCTGAGCATCGAGCAGGGATACCAGAGCAAGATCCTGCATATCATCGCCCATTTTCTCGACGGCTTCGTCGGTATCGACAGTGTGTTTTACAATCTCGTCGAGGACAGTCACTGGTTGTCGGGTGAAACTGGCAGAAGAATTTCCGAGAACCCGGAACGGTTCCGGTTGCTGTATCTTACGTGCTACTCTCTGACCCCGAGGGATGCTTCGCTGCTGCACACATAAAGGCATCGATCCATTCCCTTGCGTCGATTAAGAATCACTTTTCAGCCGAAACGGAAAACGCCATGTTCTATAAGAATTTATTTCGTGCCCCGATCAAGAAAATCACCGCCGATCAGACCAAGGCGCTGATATCCACCCCCGGCTTTGACCGTTACCAGCTCGTCGATGTCAGACAACCTGGAGAGTATGAACAGGGGCATATTCCCGGCGCCCGGCTGATTCCGCTCGGCGACATCCCGAGCCGCGCTTCAGAGCTCGATTCCGAAAAGGAAACCATCGTCTACTGTCGAAGCGGGGTGCGCAGCGAGTCGGCTTGCAGGATCCTTACCAGACTCGGCATCAAGGCGGTCTCCAACATGGAAGGCGGAATTCTCGCCTATCAAGGGGGACAGGCGGAGGGAAACGTCGATTCCGGTATCGAGTTGTTTGTCGGCAAGGATTTCGCATCGGTTTACGAGCTGGCTTTTACAATGGAAGCAGGCCTGAAAAATTTCTATCTGACCCTCGCCGACGAGACGGATGATCGTGAAGATATGGTCCTGCTGAACAGGCTCGCCAAGTTCGAGGACAGTCATATGACCAAACTGAGAGCTCGGTTCGGAGAGGTTTCCTTCGATCCCGACACGGCTATCAGCGAAGGTGGAATGGATATCGAAGCGATGATCGCTCACTTCGGTGATCAGTTGAAGAGCCGAGAACGAATCCTGCAGCTAGCCATGAAACTCGAGGCGCAGGCCTTTGATCTCTACAGTCGCCTGGCCCAGCAGCAGAAAGGGGAAGACACCGAGTCCTTTTACCAGTCGATGGCCGACGAAGAACGCCAGCATCTGCTGATCGTATCGAGAATGCTCGATACGCTGATCTGACCCTGACGCGGTCCGGACATTGACACGCCCGGGGACGGCAGGGAGATCAACATTCCATTTTTTTTTGGGTAACATTGGGTTTAAATGCTTATAAGACACAGATTAAAACAATCGTCACACAGGAGTTGACATGGCTATCTTTACCTATCAGGCTGAAGAGCTGTACGAATGGGTCAAGCAGCAGGACGATTTTGTCCTTCTCGACGTGAGAAATGCAAAAGATTTCGGCAGATTCAAAGTAGAAGGCCCCTTCCCGATCAAGATGCTCAACGTATCGTATTTCGATTTCATGGAGATAGAGGACGAGTGCATCGCCCAGATGCCTGAAAAGGATACCAGGATCCGCATCGTCTGCGCCAAAGAAGGCTCCGCCAAATTCGTCGCCGAGATTCTCGAAAAGCACGGATTCACCGATGTCGGATATCTGGCCGGCGGCATCAAGTCATGGGGCAACCTGCTCATACCCGACCTGCTCAACACCAATGAAGACTACCAGCTCTACCAGTTCATCCGTCCCGGCAAAGGCTCCTGCAGCTACGGTCTGATCTACCGTAAGGAACTGATGCTGTTCGATCCGTCCCGCAACGTCGAGTTCTACCTCGAATTCGCCAAGGATCAAGGCTGCACCATTACCAAAACTGTCGAAACCCACCTGCAGGCCGACTATATCGCGGGCAGCAGACAGATTTCCGAAGCCACCGGCGCGGAATTCTACGCAAACACTAACGATTTCCAGGGTTCCAAGATCGACTACCTAGAGTTGAAGGACGGAGACGAGATCGGCTTCGGGCCGGACGGCCCCTCTGTCCTGGTGCTCTTTTCGCCGGGCCATACCCCGGGATCAACAATGTTCGTGATCGATAACCGATTCGTGATCACCGGCGACATCATCTTCATTAAATCAATCGGCAGACCTGATCTGGGTGGAAAAGTCGACGAATGGTCCGATCAGTTGTTCAAAACCATCGCCAACATCAAATCTATGGACGAGGGTATTGCCGTGCTGCCGGCCCACTTCATCGACTGGGACGAGGCAAACGAAAAGCTCACTTTCACCCGCTCTCTGGGCGAGGTCAAAAAGCTCAACGAGCATATCTACGCGATCGACAACGAAGCTGATTTCCTCAACTTCATCAAATCCAACATGCGGGAACAGCCTCCTGAGTACGCGACGATCCGGCGCGTAAACGCGAACCTCGAGGTGGTTGACGACGACAAGGCGGAAGTGCTCGATCTCGGCAAGAATGAATGCGCCGCCTCGGCCTACGCCGCTGCTCAGCAGCAACAGTAGATTGGTTGAATCATCGTGCGCGGGCCGCCACCCGGTGCATCACGAATCGGGAGGCTACGAAAACGAACCCCGCGAACAGTTCGATCCACTGCCGCCTCATCTGCACAGTCTGTATTACCATTATGAGCGGTTCAGCGGAGACCTCGAGGGCGAAGTCTCCTTTTACCGTGCCCAGTTCGCCGGCCGCTGTCACCGGATCCTCGATCTCGGCTGCGGAACTTCGATAATCTCCAGCCGACTGGCAGCTCACGGCGCTCAAGTCACCGGCATCGATCTATGCCGGGATATGTTGGCCTTCCGGCCACATCTATCCGCCAAC
>JAJDNR010000128.1 GCA_022340565.1 Desulfofustis sp. | reverse complement strand
CCCTCGTCCATATCGAACCACAAGCCTTCGGTTTCAATGATCTGCTCCGGCAGGTCCAGCGCGGTCGTGGAAATGATTTTCTGTGTATAGTTATTGACTTTTACATAGCCGCTCACCTGTTCGGTAACCTTCAATCTCCCCCAGGAGACCCGGCCATCGAAAATCCTCCGGGATTTTACCAATTCGATGATTTCCGTCTCTTTGTTGACCTTGGCTCGGGTATGAAAGTTCACCTGCGCCTGCTTGACGATAACCTCCCTGGCTTCGATGTCTAACCTCTCCACCTGCAGGATCCTGGAATGATGAAGATAGACTGCCCCGGGGTGGGCTTCCTTGAGCGCCCGGCCGGCGTCTATCTCGCCGATGATTTCGCCGCTTGCCGATTCGATAATCGAAAGCTGCACCCCTCCGCCACGCAGCGATACCTGGTTCTGCGGTCGTTTTCGGCTTGCATACCAGCGGCTTCGATCTGCATCCTGATGTAAAACGGATTGTTCGCACAGCGTCTCGATCGCCCGTGTCACGCCGGCCGAGCCGGATACCAGGGGCTCGTCTGCTGCAAGGGGAATTTCGGCGGCTCCGCAGTGAAGATGAAGCTGCATGATCCGCGTGTTATAGGGATTCAGGGCGGCATGCTCGGGCGGACGTCTGAAAAAATCATCGGGGTTCCTCATGAAGTGCTGATCGAGGGCGTCTTCAACACCTATCAAGATCACTGCGGACTCCTTGCCCCCCCTCCCTACCCTGCCGCTGCGCTGCCAGGTGGCCATGATCGAACCCGGATAGCCGACCAGTACACAGAGATCCAGATCACCGATATCGATTCCCAATTCCAGTGCCGAGGTAGAAATGACGCCGAGCAGCCTGCCCGTCGCCAGATCATGTTCAACCTGCCGCCGCTCCTCAGGCAGAAATCCGGCCCGGTAAGCACTCAGCTTGGCTGCCAGTTCCCCGAGTCGGGGCTTGGTCCATAAGGTTATCAACTCGGTGATTTTTCGTGACTTGGTATAGACGATCGTCCTCAACCCTCTTTTGATGGAAGCTTCCAGCAGCAGCGCCGCGGTGTGTGCGGCACTGTCCCATGGGTTCAAAAAAAGCATGTGTTTTCTACTGGTCGCCGCACCACTCCGGGAAACCAGTGCGACCTCCCCGCCGATCAGCTTGGCGCCGAGCTGCTGGGGGTTTCCGATGGTCGCCGACAACATGATGAATACCGGATTTGACCCGTAATACCTGCAAATACGCTTGAGCCGGTTGATTACCCAGCTCATGTGGGCACCGAACACCCCCCGGTAGGTATGGATCTCGTCGATCACCACATGCTGCAGGTTTTTGAATACGAGACTCCAGGTATCATGATAGGGGAGCATCGACAGGTGAAGCATGTCAGGATTGGTGATCAGCACTGGAGGAGGATGTTTCCGCAGCCTGCTGCGTCGGTACGGACGGGTATCGCCGTCGTAAATCGCAGAAAATTCACGTTCTTTGCCATTCCCGGAGAGGCCGGCAGCGGATGACAATTTTTCCAGCGTCTTGTGCTGGTCCTGAGCGAGCGCTTTCAGCGGAAACAGGTACATCGCACGGGAATCTCGATGTTCGAGATACGACTCTATGACCGGGACATTGAAGATCATGCTTTTCCCCGATGCGGTGGGAGTGGCGACAACCACATCCATCCCGTTTCTTATCAGATCGATGGCCTCAGCCTGGTGGCTGTAGAACTGTGAAATGCCGAGGGCCGACACCCCCTTTTCGACCTCGGATCTCATCCTTCGAGCAGTCTCACGGAACACTGGGGAATGCGGCTCGATGACGTGGTGACAGACGATCTGACTGGAGAATTTGCGCGACGATTTGAGCGCTTCGATGTACTCCCTGATGTCTGCTGCTTCCTTCACGGTGCGTTCACTAGCTTGATCCTGCAGCAGACGGCCGCCAGCCGTCTTGCCATATGACAGGTGATGACATATTGTCTGTTGCTGTTATGCATAAAAGCGAAAATACTGAACCGATGGCTTATCAGCCCCCAAACTTTATCACCCTGCGGACCAGGATATGACCACGATAGCTACCCTCGGGCCCCGCGGGTCTGATGCCTGCCAGGCGGCACTTTGGTACGAGGAAGATGCACAGTTACTCCTGTTCAACCATATCGACGACATCGTCGACAGTATCGCTGACGATCAGTCCGACCTGGCGCTGATTCCTGTTTATAATACCCGCGAAGGCGAAATCAAAGAGTATTTCCGTGTTCTGACGGAACTCAGAGACTGCTACTGGGTTGACAACATCGTCCTGCCGATACACCTGTCGCTCGGCGGCACCACGCAGGATCAGCCCTTTGGCCGCGTCGACACGATCTATGGCAGAAGCAGCGTGCTGAGGCAGTGCACCACCTATATCAGCCGCCATATGCCCGACGCTATCCTTATTTCCGTTCATGACATAGACGCCGCCATAGCACAGGTCAAAGGCGACGATGGCAGCAGCATCATCATCGAAACCGAGGCCATCATCCGCGACAACGGGCTGCTGATGCTCGATCGCGAGCTGGTGCCCCACAATCGTACCCGGTTCGCCGTCATCGGCAAAAAGCCCCACCCGCTGACCGGTTACGACGCAACATCGGTTGTCACCAGGCCGCTGCCGGACCGGGTCGGATTGCTGGTGGACACGCTCAACGAATTCTCCAAACGGGGCATCAATATCATCGACCTCCGGTCGGAAAACGATATCGAGACCCAGAAGCTGCAGATCTATCTGGAAATTGAAGGTCATCGTGACAGCCCGCTCATTTCCGAAGCCCTGCAGGACATCGAGAACAAAATCATCCAAGAGCCGCATTGCCTCAATATCCTCGGATCATTTCCGCGGGTCGACATGAGGTCCAAGAAAATTAAGACATTCGGGTTCATTGGCTCGGGCGCGATGTCACGCTGGTTTGCCGATCAACTCCACAGCGAGGGATACCAAACCGTCATCACCGGCCGCTCGTCGGAACTGCGGCCGGAGCAGATGATCGGCAAGGTCGAGGTGGTGATCGTCTGCGTGCCGATCTCCGCAACCGTTCAGACAGTTGCCCGCTACGGGCCGCTGCTCGAGGACGGACAGGCACTCATCATCCTTGCCGGAGAATCGGAACAGCCCCTGGAAGGGGCGATCGAATCGACCTCCGAGGGTGTCGAGGTGATGCTCGTCCACAATCTCTGGGGTCCTCAGGTCATGACCATGAAGGACAAGAACGTATCGGTGGTCAAAACCCGGCGCAGCGGCAGCCTGTGCTCCGAATTCGTATCGTTCCTCTATAAATACGGGGCTGATATCTATCAGGATTCCGCTGAAAAGCACGACCTGATGATGGGTGTAAGCCAGAAACTTCCGACGACGATGTCGGTTGCCCTGGCCAAGACCTTGACCGATCACCGCATAGATTTTACCGATATCGACAGCCATTCCACCCTCACCTCCCTCTACGGAACACTCGCCATGTCCCGCGTGCACAACCAGAATGCCAGAACCTATGCAGAGATCATGGCGACCGGAGGCGAGGGGAGGAAGATCGTCGAAAGCTTCATTGCCAATCTGAAGCTGGTGTCGGACATGGCGAACGAGCGTAGGATCGATGAACTGGCTGCTCTGATCGAGCAGACTCGAAGGTTGATCCCGGATCGGTTTATCAGCACGAAAATGAAACAGGCCCAGGCCGTCGATGCGGTTTTGAGCGACATCGGATTTAAAGGTGAGTAGACACGCCGCATGGTGCAGGTGTCTCACTGCACATTCGGCACTCTTGACAACGATTCAATCCCGGCCGGTATAGGCTGATCAAGGAGTACCATGATTACCGATTACAAACGCTATTTTGAAAATATCCCGGACTGCCCGAAATGCGGCCAGCAGCTCTCCTGCTGCGAAGCGCCGCCCATCCATGTCGGAGACGGCTTGGGCTGGGGCTCGGAGGTCCTGTATATCTGCCTCAACGATGACTGTCCGATTTTCGTCAACGGCTGGAAGCAGATCGCCGAACGATACGGCCACAATTCTTCCTACCGTCACATGCAGATTCCCGGCAGCCGTGAAAAAAATGTGATGATGGTCGGCTCTGAAGACGCATTCAAGGGCAGCGTCATCAGACTGGACGTGGTCGAGGCGCAAAACGTCAGGTTCCAAAAGGAGAAGGCTGCACTCGCCGCCCTTGACAGCGCGGTCGAAAACCAAGATCTTGCCTCAGTCCTGCTTCTGGTTCTTGACGAGGCAGCCGGCATCGACGGCCGCAAGAAAGCCATCTCGCTGCTGACTGCCATCAATGACCTGGCCTGCATCGATCCGATCAGAAATCACCGGTTCCGCGACACTTCACTGGAAACCGAATGCAACCTTGCAATCGCGCAGATCTTGAAGGCCAATTACAAGAAAGAGTGCCCGTACTGTTCGGAACTGGTCAAGCTCCAGGCCAAAATCTGTATGCACTGTCAAAAAGAACTCGGTTAGCACTTTTTTTATGCTTGAAAAAGAAAAGTTGAGCTATTATAAGGTTCTGTTTCGACGTGGCAGCCACGCATCTCTGCGGTGGGTGTAGCTCAGTTGGTCAGAGCGTCTGGTTGTGGCCCAGAAGGTCGAGGGTTCAAGTCCCTTCACTCACCCCAGTTTCCTCTCCCCGTCTGTGTCGATACAACGGGGAGTTTTTGTTTGTCTGAAGACCGCCCTGTTTCGGTGAGCTGTGCGTTTCGCCGGGAGGGAGAGACGCCACGCCATGTCACCGATGCCCCATAGCCTTCATGAACAGATCGACACCTTCCAAACTCGACCGGCCGGAAATCCTCGCCGCCATATTTCATCCGAGGAAAGAACAGAAGACACCTTTGCCCGGATCATGCCAGGAATTTGACGTGGCCGTCCCCGAAGACGGCGTGACACTCGGCTGCCGGTTTCACCTCCATGATACCGAGGCGGCCAGTATTGTCTATTTCCATGGAAACGGCGAAACCGTCGCCGACTACGATTCAATTGCCCCGTTCTATCTCGAGGCCGGTCTCAACATTTTGGTTGCCAGCTATCGCGGCTACGGTTGGAGTACCGGACTGCCGACCGTTACAGGCCTCTACGCCGACGCAGCGGCAGTGCTGGACGCCTTCCTAGAATACGCTCAGGAGAACGGGCTGTGCGAGGACATCTTCGTGATGGGAAGGTCGCTCGGATCCGCCGCCTGTATCGACATCGGCTACTGGACCCCTGAAAAGATCAAGGGAATCATTATTGAAAGCGGTTTCGCCAACACCCTGCCGCTGGCTGCCCGGCTCGGTTACGATGTTGCGTCCGCCGGAATCGGGGAAGAGGATTGCTTCAACAATCTTGCCAAGATCGAGGAGATTACGCTCCCGACCCTGATCCTGCACGGTGCCGACGACCAGCTCATTCCCCTCAATGACGCCGTTAAGCTGCAGGCCCAAAGCGGGGCCAGAACGAAGCAGTTGTTCGTGATCCCCGGAGCCGATCACAACTCCCTTATACCCCGTGGAGGATCGTTATATTTCGAGACCATTAAAACGTTCACGGATACCGTGACAGATCGCAATACATGGCGCCAGAGAAGAAAAAAATTCAAAAGCCAGGCAGGTCGGACATGAAATTACCCCGGTTTCGACTCGTTTTGGTTTTTGCCGCAGTTGCCGCATCATTCATAACCGCCGGGTGCGGGCCGCAGGATAGTGCCACAACGGCAGGTTCTCCGCTTGAGCCGGAACTGCGGGTCGGTATTACCTCCAACGCCCCGCCCTTCGCCTTCAGGCAGGCGGGATCCATCACCGGGCTCGAGCCCGCCCTGGCTGCGTTGCTGGGAGATTTTCTCGGCAAACGGATCGCGTTTGTCGAAGTTCCGTGGGAAAAGCAGCTCGAATACCTCAATTCCGGCAAAACCGATATCGTCATGTCGGGCATGAGCATTACCAGACAGCGTTCCTCCCTGGTTAACTTCTCGAAACCGTATCTCCGCTCCGGCCAGATCATGCTGGTTCGCCTCGAAGACCAGCAGCGCTTCTCAACCGGCGTGGAGAGCCTGCTGAACACCAGCTACCGGATCGGCACGGTCGCGGACACGGTCAGTGATCTGTTCGTAACCGCAGCGATCAACGGCGCCAACGAGATCGTCTTCGCCAAGCCGCAGGACGCGGTCGATGCGCTGATTCGAAAAGACATCGACACCTTTGTCTACGACGCCCCGATCATCTGCTATTTTGCGGCACGGCACCAGCAGGATAAGCTGATACCGATCCTGACGATGGCTACCGAAGAATACATCGGCTGGGCGATTCGCACGAGTGATACAGATCTGCTGGCACGTGTGAACGAATTCATAGATCAGATCAGCAGTCGGGGCGATCTGCAGCGTGAAATCAATTACTGGATCCCCTACCTGAACCGTTAACCGGTGTTTGAGCGGTCAAGCCATGGATGACACCAAGAAACGATCCGACTATCTGAGCTGGGACGAATACTTCATGGCGGTGGCGCTGCTGTCCGCCGAGCGCAGCAAGGATCCGAGCACCCAGGTCGGAGCCTGTATCGCCAACCGGCAAAACAAGATTGTCGGGGTCGGCTACAACGGATTCCCGATTGGATGTTCCGATGACGAGCTTCCGTGGAGCCGTCAGGGCGACTTTCTGTCCACGAAATACCCGTATGTCTGTCACGCGGAACTCAACGCGGTGCTCAATGCAATCTCGACCGACCTCAGTAACTGCCGGATTTACGTCGGCCTGTTCCCATGCAACGAGTGCACAAAGGTGATCATTCAGTCAGGCATCGAAGAAATCATCTATCTTTCCGACAAATATCGCGAGTCCGATCAGGTTCGGGCATCCAAACGGATGCTCGACATGGCTTCGCACATCTCCTATCGCCAGTTCGTGCCCAACCGCAGTTCGATCCTGATCGATTTCGACATCGACGGATTATAACCGGCCGGTCTTTGGTCTGGAATCATCGGCCCGCGGTATGCTGGTACCCTTGAAACGATATGTCTGAGCAGGCAGAATCTTTGCGCAGGAGCACCCCCGATCCGGCAATGATCTTGCCGATCCGATACACCGGACCCATCCCCCTTTCTCCGATCAGGGAGAGGAGTCGCTCGTCGCCGTGCTCCTTGACGGTGAAAACCAGCCGGTAATCCTCCCCTCCCGACACCTGCAGCGAGACCTTGGGCAGTCCAGCCAGTTCAGCCACCTCATCCAGCCCTTCCGCGGCTGGCAGCGCCTGCGCATCGATTTCTGCTCCAACCCCGCTCTGGACGGCGATATGGGCCAGATCAGTGGCAAGGCCGTCCGACAGATCTTGCATCGCTCCGACCAGACCGCTGTCTCCGAGCAGAGAGCCGAGCTCGAGTTCCGGCTCGGGATCGAGATGATGTCTGCGCAGCGAATCGCGAACACGCTGGTCAATCGTTTCGAACCGGTCCGGATTGCGGCATATCTCCAAGCCTGCGGCAGCCGAGCCAAGCGGTCCGCTGACGTAAATGGTTTCACCGATCCGGGCGGTATCTCTCATGACCGCCCTGCCGTGGGCAACACTGCCGATTGCCACGACATTTACCGTCAGCAGGGCGCCTCTGGCGATATCCCCGCCGATCAGCCGGCACCCCCATGCGGCCAGCATGTCGCCGATCCCTTCATACCATTGCATGATCCACTCTTTTTCGATCGATGCCGGCAGCGCGAGGGATATCAACGCGAAATGCACCCTTCCACCCATCGCGGCGATATCGCTGAAATTGACTGCCATCGACTTTCGTCCGAGCAGCCGGGGGGGATGGAATGAACGGTCGAAATGAACCTGATCCACGAGCAGATCGGTGGTAGTCAGCCATTGACGGCCGTCGAGGTTCTCGAACACCGCACAGTCGTCGCCGATCCCTTTTACTAGGCCGGGGGACGGGCCATTGGCCGTGTCCCTGAACAGCCTAATCAGTTCCAGTTCAGACCAGTGCATCTCACCCATCATCGAGCTATTTAATGCGTTTCAATGGTGCTCGTTTCGAAGCGGCCGGACTCCTCTCCAGGTCTCCGGCGTGACCAGACGGTTCGAGATCGATGGAAATTGCCTTGAAAAATCGCTTTTCGCCGCCCATCGTGAAAATTTCCCGGCCGGTCATCTGCTCTGTTCTCAGGGTCCAGATCACTTTCTGCAGCGGCACGGTGAAAAAAGTCAGGCCGATATGCCACCATTCGTCTTTCTTGGATTGGTCCCTTGTCATGGAGGTTATCAGTCCATAGAGAATGAGCCGCGGCTGGTCAGAAGCGATCAGCACCACGTCCCCGATACCCGTCGTTTCCTTGAAAGGGGTGACGGTGCGCAGTTCTGCAACCAGTTTTTCGAGGCTATTGTTTTCCATGTTCCAGAATTGTCTGCGATTCGAAATGTATCGCATTGTTTTCTATATATTTTCTCGACGCAATAAGCTGATACATGGACAGACCATCGAGGAGTGGATCGATCAGGTGGTCGATGAGCACCTTCGATTTTCTCGCCAATTCACGGTCTTTAATCGCAATCATTGTACCGCCCCAGGCTGCCATTTCCTTGATCATTGCCGTCAATTTGTCCAGTTCGATGTAGCTGATCGAATTCGACGGCTTCATGATATCGCTGCTTACCGTTTGAAATCGTTTGTTGTCGATGAGATGATCACCCTCTTCACTGATATAGTTCCGTATCTCGCGCCGGCTACTTGATATAATAAGCGAATCCTCGTTGAAGGCAAACGCAGGCAACAGTGATCCGATGCCGACAACTCCGCCCCAGGAGATCAGTTCTCCACCGGAACCGACCGCGTCCCTTCGCACCGGTACAGAGTAGTGTTCAATCAGCTTGTCGGTTGCAGACTTAAGCAGATCGACATCGCCGGTCTTGGCGGATACCAGGAAAAGCGGCAAAGGCACCAGCTGGTTCTGTTCGAGCCCCTTCAATGCCAGGGTCAGGTTGCCGGTAAACAGGTCTGCGAGCTGCACTTGAGTGAGGCCGGTTACTCCCAGCATACCAGTGAGCGATGAATCATTTGCCAGTGAAGCAGACCCGGAAGCGTGGATTCGATCCAGCAGATAACCAAAGTCAAACTGGTTCGTCCAGTGATAGAAAATGGTGTCCTGGTCCACCCGCATATGCGAGCGGGGTTCGCTGACCGGTGTCATGATCCGCTTTGCGGTGTGCCCATCGAGAAGATTCGGGTCAAAGGTTATGAGCGCGCGATCGACGATGTGGCCGGGCTCGCGCCAGGCTCCGAACATTCCCGTCCGGTATGCGTCCATGACGCTGTCATCAAAGTTTAGTGTTCCTGGCTGATCCAGCGCCACGGCGGCTATATCTTCAAGCGTTTTCGACAGGGCTGGAAAATCCGTATAGACGATCAATGCGGCTCCTGAAAAGCGATCGATCTGTTCGCGGTAGGTGTCGACTTCGGTGATTCCTGCTATTTCCCCGTCGCTGACATCGAGGCTTTTTCTCAATGTCGTCTCATTCAAACTCAACAACAACAGCTCGCCTCTCCTGACAGCGCTGATCCGACGGCCGTTTTCCAGGTCGTACCGGGTTATCTCATAACGTCCGTACCTGCTCGTCGACATAGTCGGGTTTGCAAAATCGAACCATCCTGCAAGGTCGACCAGCCTGGCACCGTGTTTTGGTCGGGCGACGACCAGCAGGTTTTCCATGATCTGTTCATCCACCCCCCGATCGCCGCTGCGGGTAAAGGGATACAAGGCGCAGGTAGCCTCGGTTCCGAACAGGGTTTTGAAGAGCTGATTGTCGAACAACTCGGCGACATCGTGCGTGAACTCAAGAAAACGATTGATAACGTCATCACTCAGACCCAGTTCCCTGCCGATCAGCTGATACTCGAGCCCTGCGACGGCGACGCCGAGCGGCGATCCCTTGAACTCCTCGACACGATGTTCGAGATCGTATTGAGTCACGACGATCAGGGCATCCTGCGCAATAAACGACTCATAGGAGTAATCTTTCTCCGGTTTGTGCAGATACAGGTAAAGTCCTGCACTCGCCAGCACCAGCAGCAACATGGGCACTATCAGTTTCTTCATGAAGGACCGGCTGTGGTTTTATTGTTCAGTCTATCTCATGTCTACGGTAGTGAATCGCCTCCGCAACATGATTCCACTCGATGGATCCGGAACCGTCCAGATCGGCTATGGTCCGGGCAATTTTCAGAATTTTGTGATAAGCCCTGGCCGACAGCTGCAGCTTCCGCACGCTTTGGGCAAGCAATTGTCTTGATTTGTTATCTATTTTGCAGAATTTTTCAATGTCTCTGGTATTCATCCGGGAGTTGGAGAATACGCTCCTGTGATTGTTGAACCGCTCAACCTGGACTGATCGCGCCTGGTTGACCCGCATTCGGATCTGTTCCGATGTTTCAGTATCGGTGGTTTCGTGAAATTTGTCAAAATCAACCCTCGGAACTTCTATGTGCAGATCGATCCGATCCAGCAGCGGTCCGGATAACTTCGAGCGGTAACGGTGTATCTGCAGTTCGTTGCAATGGCAGCCCTTCTCTTTATCTCCGAAAAACCCGCAGGGACAGGGGTTCATGGCAGCCACCAGCATGAAGCTGGCGGGATATGATAAGCTGGACTGGGCCCTGGAAATGGTAACGCAGCCGTCTTCCATGGGCTGCCTGAGCGCTTCGAGCACTTGCTTTCTGAACTCGGGCAGTTCATCGAGGAACAGGACTCCGTTATGGGCAAGCGACACCTCACCCGGCCTTGGATAGCTGCCCCCGCCGATAAGCCCGGCATCGGATACCGTATGATGGGGGGATCTAAACGGCCTGCAGCACATCAGGGCGGTGTTGTTTGCTTTTCTGGTGATCGAGTAGATCCTGGTAGTTTCCAGCCGCTCTTCCCGGGTCCAATCCGCCAGGATCGAGGGCAAGGCCCGGGCGATCATGGTTTTTCCGGTTCCCGGCGGCCCCTGCATCAGCAGGTTGTGCATCCCTGCAGCCGCGATCTCAAAGGCGCGCTTGGCGCTCTGCTGGCCGCGGATGTCCTCGAAGCAGACGCGATAGCGAAAATCGCCAGGGGGGTCATCAATCTCTTCAGGAACGGATGCTTCACGAACTCCTTTGCAGATTTCCACAACTTCGTACAGGTGTCTTGCCGGTATGATATTTATCGACCCTCCCAGTTTTGCTTCCCGGTAATTGTCGTAGGGGACGATAACACCGGAACAACCCATTTCCGCTGCCGTAAGCGCAACCGGAAGGACCCCGGAAACCGGCATCAGCGAACCGTCGAGCGACAGTTCGCCAACGGCCAGATAACCGTTTAGCGCCTGCGAGTCGAGCAGGCCCGTGGTAATGAGAATGCCGAGTGCTATGGGTAGATCGAACGAAGATCCTTCCTTGCGTATCGACGCAGGGGCGAGATTGACGGTGATTTTTCTGGTTGGAAAGTCGTATCCCGAATTTCTGATCGCGGCCTTGACTCGATCCTTGCTTTCGCGCACCGAGCTGTCGGGCAGGCCTACGGTGGTAAAGGAAGGCAGCCCGTTGCTCACGTCCACTTCCACCGATACCGGTACGCCGTCGATTCCCACCAGTGCAGCGCTGTCTACCTTTGCCAGCATGACCGAACGAGAACTAGACGATCAGGGAGCAAACAACGATTCAGCATGATCTGAATACGGTCCGTTCCGGTGGCGGTAAAGGTAAAACGGTGATATCACCCGGCAGCCCATACCACCGTTTTTTACGGATTCGACGACAACCAGAGCTGCCGCATCGCTTTCCGGATACGAGTAAACGTACTGCACGGATTTCGGCGTCAACCGGCGACGCTGCAGCTGTTCGATCAAATGCATGGAGAGGTCCGCGGGATATATGAACACAACTCGTCCACGATTCTTCACACAGAACGAAGCCGCCTCCGCAAACCCTTCGAGCCCGAAATCATCCTGGTGCCTTGCCGCCGACGCCTGCACATCCCGACTGGTTCTGCCGGAGCCGCCGATGTAGAACGGCGGATTGGATACCACCAGGGAAAAGGACTCCGGCTCAAAGAGTTCCCGATAGCATCGTGCATCGGCATGAATCAGCCTGAAGCGGTCGGAATAGCCGTTTTCTTCAATATTGGCGCAGGCCAGTTCGGCAAGTTCGCCCTGCAATTCGAGGCCGGTTATGGAAATGGGCAGTGTTCTATAACGATAACACAGGATCAGGCCGATGATTCCACAGCCGGTTCCCAGGTCGAGGATCGTTTCATTTTCAGCTATTTTGGGAAACTGAGCGAGAATTACCGAATCCACGGAAAACCGGTAACCGGGTCTGTGCTGCAGGCAGCTCACGGCACCGTTGAACAGGGAATCCCTGCATACCTGTTTTGGGGCTGGATTGGATTTGAAATTCTGCATCGAAGTCGCTGCTGTCGCCGTTTTCGTACCGGTGGTTTATCGGGCCGGATTTTCATATCCGGCGATGCCGGCTGTGTGCATGGTACCGGATCCCGTGCCTTTTATAATCGACAAGCCTTTCCATGCATACGGTAACCGCTGATATCCACAAATACCTTACCGTATCGAGGCCATTCGTCATATACGATACTTTCACGATCTTAACTCCCGGCCGGACCATACAGAGGTTTTCAGATGTTCGTTCCGGCCCGCCACGGCAAAATCCTTTAAAGGTTGCCATCATCAATGGTTGTACGGTATAGAGATGGTTGGCATGTTACTCTGAAACTCATCATTTCGCGATATCACGCAGGAAACGACCATGTACGATATATTTGTAAAGACTCATTTCTCCAGCGGACATCATCTCAGGGATTACCCGGGCAGCTGCGAACTCCCCCATGGACACAACTGGAACGTCACGGTCACGGTCCGGGCCACGGAACTCGACGACCTGGGTATGGGTATCGACTTCAAGGTATTGAAAAAACACGTCTATGCGGTCGTCGACCAGCTCGACCACCGCAACCTCAACGAAATGGCAGCGTTTGCAGACATCAACCCGTCATCAGAGCACATCGCCACATTCATCTGGGATCAGCTCGAAGGGCCGCTCAGTCATGAGAGATACGGTCTTTATTCCGTGTCCGTCTATGAAACCGACACCTCCGGGCTAACCTATTACGGTCCCCGCACATGAAAGCATGGCGGCCTCGATGAACGACCATCAAAACATCAGAATCGGGGTGATCGGTCTCGGCTATGTCGGTCTGCCGTTGGCCGTCGAATTCGGCAAACGCTATCCGACTGTCGGCTACGACCTCAACGCCACACGTATTGAGGATCTGCACAAGGGCATCGACACGACCCTCGAAGTCAGCACAACCGAACTCGCTCAATCCCGCTATCTGCACTGCACAGCCGACAGAGGCAAACTCTCCTCCTGCAATTACTATATTGTCACCGTACCGACTCCGATCGACTCGGCGAAACGACCGAATCTCGAGCCCCTCCGTTCGGCGTCGAAAACCGTCGGGGCCTGCCTCGCACCCGGCGACATCGTCATCTACGAATCGACTGTCTACCCGGGGGCTACCGAAGAAGTCTGCGTGCCGATCCTCGAAAGCGCATCGGGGCTGCGTTTCAACACCGACTTCTTCTGCGGCTACAGCCCGGAACGAATCAACCCCGGCGACCAGACCCATC
>JAJDNR010000125.1 GCA_022340565.1 Desulfofustis sp. | reverse complement strand
AGGCAATGCCGGTTCTCTCGGCCAGGCCCATGCCGGCCGATCCGGTGAATACCGGATAAACCTCTCTATCACCTGCCGTTCCGGCAAGTTCGCGAAGCTCTTTGAGCAGGGTGTCAGTGACATCAGCCTGGTGTCTCTGATATATGCTCTGAACTATGGTGTTATGAGCGCCGACCAGGGCCAGCTTGGAAGTGGTTGAGCCGACGTCGATGCCCAATCTGAAGGCGTCCTGAAAACGATTAGCTGCAAGGGGTATGCTGCAATCGTCTGGAAGTATGTTCATGTCAAATCAAGCCATGACTGGTTTGCTAACAATATGTTTAAAAATATCAAAAGCATACCGACACAACTTTTTGATCCAACGATTCCGTTAATACTATGTGCTATCTGATCAAATTTGTCAAAAGAGAAGAGGGATATGCATGAATAACTCCAGTAATCAAAGATTCTCGGTCAGCTTTACACCGGCTCACAATTGGCAGTTGAAATCCACAGTTCAGTGCGTCTATAGTAAAGAGCATGAGAAAACTTCGCTTCGGTGTGCTGAGCACCGCCAGAATCGGCATCGACAAGGTCATACCGGCCATGCAGCGCGGGACCCGCACCGAGGTTACCGCGATCAGCTCCCGGTCCGGGGACAGGGCGCGGGCGGCGGCGGCTGACCTCGGTCTGAAGAAGGCCTACGACTCCTACGACGCACTGCTCGCAGACCCGGACGTAGATGCGATCTACAACCCGCTGCCCAACCACCTGCACTGCCCGTGGAGCAAAAAGGCCATGGAGGCAGGCAAACATGTACTGTGTGAGAAGCCGCTCGGCCTCAACTGCCAGGAAATCGAGGATCTGATCGAAACGCGGGACCGCTGCGGGGTCACGGCCGCCGAGGCCTTCATGGTAAAATCCTGCCCGCAGTGGCTGTCCGCCCGGGACTCGGTGCGAAGCGGGGAACTCGGCGAGCTGCGCATCATCCAGTCCTTCTTTTCCTACGACAACCGGGATCCCGACAATATCCGCAACATCGTCGACGCGGGCGGTGGTGCGATGTGGGACATCGGCTGCTATCCGGTGGCCCTGTCGCGCTACCTGTTCGAGGACGAACCGCAGCAGGTGGCGGCGCTGCTGGATTTTGACCCGGTGATGAAAACCGACCGGCTGTCCAGCGTGATCATGGACTTCGCTGGCGGTCAGGCGATCTTTGCGGTCTCCACCCAGCTGGTGCCGTACCAGCGGCTGCACCTGTTCGGCACCAAAAGACACCTGGAGGTGATGATTCCGTTCAACGCCCCCAACGACCGGCCCTGTGTCGTCAAGACGGACGGCGGCACGCTGCGGGAGGAGGAAATAATCAGCCATCCGTTTCCAACCATGGACCAGTATACGCTCCAGGGGGACGATTTCGCGCGGGCGGTGCTGGACAACGGCCCGGTCCATTCGTCACTGGAAGACGGGCTGGAAAACACCCGGGTAATCAAGGCGATATTCACCGCGGCCCGTGAGAACCGCTGGGTAAAGGTCGAGCGGTAAGAGACCCGCAGCGTTTCGAATTCAGGGTCTGGGCTCCCCGCCGACGTTTGCCGGCATCATTTCCAGACCGAGAGGTACGAGAATTCGCTCATTGAACCGCTCTATCACCTGCTGGTCGGAAAGATGGTCGATATCGTCGGAAATCCTGCAGATCTCAGCTCCGATCCCCGCCAGCCGCTGCCGGCACCGGTCCCGGGCCGTCTCTACGGCCGGCCAGTCGGTGTGCAGATAAAACTGTTTCCAGGCTTCGCTCATCTCCGGAAAAAGCTCCATACGCAGGCCGTCGAGGAAGGATACATAGAGGCCCAGCGACGAGGATGTTCGTTCCCGGCAGATATGAGAGAGTGCGCCGTAGGGGTGGGTGTCGGCCAGGACATCCTTGACCGCGCGGCAGACGAACTCGATGACGGAGCCGGGAAAGCGGCTGATCACCGCACGCACGCGCTCGCTGTCCAGCGTCGCCTCGAGGAGTTCCCCGATCTCGTGATGGATGAACAGATCGAGTTCGAGGTTCACGATCTCCTCCAGCCGCCTCCTCAGCTTGTGCTGATCGAGTCTGCCGTCGGTGAGCAGGTCGTAGCGCTTGAGCGTATACAGATAAGAGCTTTTGCAGGATGAGCGCAGTTCCTGGATATGATCCCAGAGAAAATAGCGCAGCGGTTCCAGCCGGATGATAATTCGACCGTTCTGCGACATCGCGAACGGCGCCGCCATCTCCCGGGCATGCTCGGTGGCAACGATGACCACGGAACATCCATCGACCACCAGACGATCCCGCACTTCAGCAAGAAAAAACACCGACTTCATCGATCTGCCGTAACCGGCGCCGTAATGCAGCCCGGTGCTATCCAGCGCTCCGTTGACCGCATCCACCTCGAATGGGGAAACATACTTCCCGGCAACGGGGATAGTCAGAAACTCCTCGCTACCGAGAGACAGCCAGCGGTGCTCCTTGGCGTCGATCCAGTCGAGCAGCTGCGCCGCTTCCGGCTCCCGCCACGGTTCGATTCCATGCTCCCATTTGTAGAGATTGCGAAGCTTCAGTACCGTCGAACACATGGAGTAGATGCCGTGGTCCCGGGCATCGGAAATTTCGCAATTACACCTGATGGTTCCGCAGAGGCCGCGGCCGGCCGATGAGGGGCTCACAAGTTCAGACATGGCTGGTTCCGGGGAGATCTCCTTTTTTTACAAGTGCAGGAATTTCGTACTTTCAGTTAAACAAAATATGCATCAATATCAATATCACCATCGCATCATCGAGCAGCGGACTGCTGCATCGGTTTGAGCAATCCCTTCAGCCTGGTTCCCATGGACGAATTCAGCACACGTGCTATCGCCGTCATCAGACGCATTCCGCGCGGAAAAGTGACCACCTACGGCATGGTTGCGGCAGCCGCCGGAAACCATTGCGGCGCCCGACAGGTTGCGCGGATTCTCTACGCCTCCTCCGACAAGCACAAACTGCCCTGGCACCGCGTCGTGAACCGCAAGCGCAAGATTTCTCCCCGCCTATCAGGCTCCCATTTCAAGCAGAAACACCTGCTCGAGAGTGAGGGAATCTCGTTCGACAACCTGGACAGGATCGATTTTACCCGCTATTTATGGATACCGTAGCAGACAATCCGGCCGATCAGCCGGGGAACAGCAGGATTTGACGCTTACCAACCGCAGCATGACCAACTTTTGGGCATGCCATCATCGGGAGGAACATCATGATCGACACCTTCAAGGCCTATCAAATCACCAAAACGGAAGCCGGACCGCGGGTCGCTCTCACCAACCTGACCGCCCAGGACCTGATGGAGGGCGACGTGACCGTCCGGGTTGAGTTCTCGACCTTGAACTACAAAGACGGCCTGGCCCTCACCGGCTCTGCGCCGGTTGTCAGAAGATTTCCCCTGACCCCGGGAATCGATTTCGCGGGTACGGTGATCAGCTCGGAAAACAAGCGTTTCAGCAAGGGCGACGTGGTGATACTCAACGGTTTCGGAGTCGGTGAAGTGCACAGCGGCGGTTATGGAGAGATCGCCCGGGTCAAGGCCGACTGGCTCATCAAGAAACCGGACGGCCTGACCAGCAGGCAGGCTATGGCGGTCGGCACCGCCGGCTACACCGCCATGCTGTGCGTAATGGCGCTCGAGAATCACGGGTTGAAGCCGGGCGACGGCACCATCCTGGTCACCGGGGCGGCGGGAGGCGTCGGCAGCGTTGCCGTGCTTCTTCTCAGCAAGCTCGGCTATCACGTGGCAGCAGTCACCGGAAGGATGAGCGAAGCGGACTATCTGAGATCGCTGGGGGCCGCCGAAGTGCTGGAACGACAGCCGTTTTCGGAA
>JAJDNR010000105.1 GCA_022340565.1 Desulfofustis sp. | reverse complement strand
AGCCTGGCCGGCCAGCCAGATCGAAGCGGAGTTTTTCTGCGATAACTCAATGCTTCTTGTCGCCACTGCAGACGAAACCGTCGTCGGCTGGTGCTGCGCGCGGCTGACCGGAGATGAGGCGGAACTGCTCAAGATCGGGGTTGCCGGAGCATGGCGCCGGCGGTCCGTGGCTACCGCACTGATGTCTTCTTTGCTGGATGCGCTGAGCAGATCGAAGGTCGGATCGCTGCGCCTCGAAGTCAGATCGCAAAACCAGGGCGCGCTCGGTTTTTATCGCCGGCTCGGCTTTACACCGGTGGGCAGGCGCATTAATTATTATAGCCAGCCGAACGATGATGCACTGCTTCTCTGCAGAAGCGTATTGCACAATGTGAACAGCAGGAACGGATTATGAAGAGTATCAGGGATCTCGATCTCGAGAACCGGCGGGTGCTGGTCAGGGTTGACTTCAACGTGCCGATGGACGAAAGCGGTGCGATCACTGACGATATCCGCATACGGGAGGCCTTGCCGACTCTCGAATACGTCAGGCAGCAGCGGGGCAGGCTGATCATCTGCTCCCATCGCGGTCGGCCCAAAGGGCAGCGGGCCATGGAATTCAGCCTCAGGCCGGTCGCCGCCCATCTCGAAACGCTGTTGGGCTGCCGTGTGACAATGGCTGACGACTGCATCGGTGCGGATGTCGAACAACTGGCCCAGCAGCTCGGCCCAGGCGACGTGATGATGCTTGAAAACCTGCGCTTTTACCAGCAGGAGACCGACAACGACCCAGGTTTTTCGGAGCGTTTGGCCCGGCTGGCAGACGTCTATGTGAACGACGCCTTTGCGGTGTCGCATCGGGCGCATGCGTCGGTCGCCGGGGTGGCTGATCGCGTCAGCGTGAAGGGGGCCGGGTTTCTGCTGCAGAAAGAGATGGACTATTTCCATCAGGCCATGGATGATCCGGTCAGGCCACTCGCGGCGATTGTCGGCGGCGCGAAGGTTTCATCCAAACTGGGTGCGCTGGAAAACATGCTGTCCCGGGTCGACAAGATGCTCATCGGCGGCGCCATGGCCAACACCTTCCTGAAATGCCGAGGCGTGGACGTGGGCGGGTCGCTGGTGGAGGATGAACTGCTCGACACGGCCCGCGATTTCATCGCCAAGGCCGACAAGCAGGGGGTCGCCCTTTATTTTCCGGTGGATTTTGTCGCGGCAGAAGCCTTTGCCGCCGATGCAGCGGTCAAAAACGTCACTTACCGGGAGATTCCCAAAGGCTGGCTGGCGCTCGATATAGGACCGGCAACCGTGACCTACTTTCAGGAGGCGCTGGCCGATGTGAAGACCATCGTCTGGAACGGACCGATGGGAGCCTTCGAGATCGATGCGTTTGCCCGCGGCACGATGGCACTGTGTCATGCGGTGGCGGCGAGCCACGCGCTGTCGATCACCGGCGGCGGCGACTCCAACGCGGCGGTGAAGAAAGCGGGGGTGTCGGATCAGATCAGTTACATGTCGACCGGCGGCGGCGCCTTTCTGCAGCTCATGGAAGGCAAGCCGCTTCCTGGTGTGGAAGCATTGAAATAACGATCACCTTGTTTTTAACAGGGCAGCTGAGAGCATGGGGAGAGACCGATGGTGCGAAGAGCTTTGATAGCGGGCAACTGGAAAATGCATATGACCACCGGCCAGGCGAAAGCCCTGGCGGCCCGGGTCGGCGAGGCGGCAAAACAGGCAACGGACCGCGATGTTCTGGTGGCGCCGCCGTTCACCGCCATCCCGGCCGTTGCCGGCGCGCTCGCCGGATCCGAGGTGATTATTGCCGGCCAGAACGTGTGCTGGGAAGAACAGGGTGCATACACCGGCGAGATTTCCCCGGTTATGCTCAAGGATCTGGGGGCGACGGCGGCCATCGTCGGGCACTCTGAACGGCGCCAGATTTTCGGCGAGAACGATGATCTGATCAATCGGCGGGTTACCGGAGCACTCGGGTTTGGTTTGACCGTGGTGCTCTGCGTTGGGGAAACGCTGGAGGAACGCGAGTCCGGACAGACCCTGGCGGTGCTCGAAACACAGGTGCAGGGGGGGCTCGAACAGGTTTCCGGGGAAGACCTGGCCCGCATCGTGGTCGCCTACGAACCGGTGTGGGCGATCGGTACCGGAAAGACCGCCACGACTGAACAGGCCCAGGAGGCGCACGCCTTCATCCGCCGGCTGATCGGCAAACGCTATGAAAAAGGACTTGCCGACCAGATGAGAATACTGTATGGTGGTTCGGTTAAGCCTGCCAATATCGATGAATTGATGGCGCAACCCGACATCGACGGTGCGCTGGTGGGCGGAGCCGCTTTGGATGCCGAGTCGTTCGGGCGGATCATAAATTTCAAGTGATTGTGACGTATTCAAATAGAGATAAATGGAAACACTGCTGATCATCGTTCATGTAATCGTCTGCCTGTTTCTGATTGGCATTGTCCTGCTTCAGCACGGCAAAGGCGCCGATATCGGGGCGACTTTCGGAGGATCCAGCCAGTCGCTGTTCGGGACGGAAGGTCCGGTGCCGCTGCTGAACAAGATCACGACGTTTTCGGCGGTGATCTTCATGGTGACTTCGGTGGCGCTGGCCTACCTGTCGACTCAGAACGGGGCGGGGTCGGTCATGACCAACCTGACCAAGGACCAGGCGGTGCAGGAAGCGACCACGACCGAAGAGCCGCAACTGCTTGTTCCCGCCGAACAGGAAGCAGACAAATCGACAGAACAGCAGAACTGATCGCATCGTGCCAGATCTGATGCCGAAGTGGTGGAATTGGTAGACACGCTATCTTGAGGGGGTAGTGACCGACGGTCGTGCGAGTTCGAATCTCGCCTTCGGCACCATGTTCATAGAGGGCCCGGGAATGTTTCGATTCCCGGGCCCTTTTTTGTGCCGTGTCAGGGCCCAGGCCAGACTCATAAAGTCAATTCTTGCGACAACTCAGCCTCTGCGTCCGCTCGCTCAATCTCCCAGGTGGAGTTTATACTTCGCGCCGTCCGAGAACAGACAGGAGCCCGCACCCTGCCGGGGAGTATTCATCTGATATTCGCAGCTCATGTATCCGCCCTTCGGGCTGAAGGCGCTGGCAACGCCTCGCCGCGAATCATTTGATACCCGGGTGGCCTCACCGGTATAGGTTTCTCCCCGGTAGTCAAGGTTGAAGCGGCCTTTTCCCGTCAACATGTTGGTAACCGAGCCGGAGATCACACCGGTTTCAGCTGCCAGTTCACTGTCCGGATAGAGCCTCGCCGAAATGGTGATGGGACCGACTCTCGCCGGGGGACTCTGAACACTTCCGCCGCGGGAGTAGACAGCCTGACCATCGGTGGCTGGCGGCAAGGGGTAGATCGGGTTTCCATACTGGTCCATGGGTACGATGTAGCATCCGCCCAGCAAAGCGGCCAGCGGTAGGATCATCAGCGCAGAAATCACTCGTGTTTTCATGTGCAGCCTCCTGAAACGTTTATTTAAATGAGTCACGTCTTCGACTCAAAATAACATCCCTCGACCACTCTAATGATATGGCCGCGGAACATCGCCATTGATGCTTTGCAACTCCAGGGATTTCATGCCAAGCGTCGAACAGGCCTCACCCCTACTCTCGATCCAGCGGAAACGAGCTGGGCCGGCCGCTCGCTTTGGTTGATGAGAAGCAAATCCCATACCGGACAGCCTAACAATTTATATGTGCTTGAATTGATTTGCTTTCCCAGATCTGGATAGGTCACGGAGATCGGTAATTGTTCACACAGATTGACATTCAATGATGGTATGATAAACAATTAATGTATGATGAGAAAAATTGAGCTGCATCCTGAAGATAGAGATTATTTCAGAAATTTGACGGAATTCGCCTTTCGCAACCCTTACGAGAAAGAATCTCTATTGCTTGCTTACAAGGTAGCGGGAGGAAAATATCCGGTAGGCGAGCACCTGAGAAACAAGGTGTACCACTCAATCAAAAACAGAATCGACAAGATCACTTCAAACGGAAAACTCACCTGGAAGCAGTTCTCGGGAGAGGATCAATACCTGGTTCGCCACGCCTTGATGCATGACTCGTATTATCGATGTTTCGCCAAAATCGATGATCTTATTCTCCGACAGGTCGAAGAAGCATCTTCCGGGTCTCCCGTCTCATTTGCCGAAGAAACTTTGTCGCTGATGCAAAGCAGAGGCTTCAATCTCGAGGATTCCCTGCGTTATTTCAGTTTCTTCTATCAGCTGCGCCGGGCCTGGTATTTTATCAATCACGCGTTGATCGGGCAGAGCAGGTCCATGCAGATCCTGCGCTCTCATCTGTGGCGCAGTCTTTTTACTTCGTTTCCGGAAGTGTATGAAAAGGTGATGTGGAACCGCATGGAGGACTTTTCTACTTTCCTGGTGGGGGAGACCGGCACCGGAAAAGGGACGGCAGCCAAAGCAATCGGCCGTTCGGGGTTTATTCCCTTTGACCAGCAGAGAGCCAGTTTCAGTGAAAGTTTCATCGATAATTTTATAGAGATAAATCTTTCTCAGTTCCCCGAATCGTTGATCGAGTCCGAATTGTTCGGGCATAGAAAAGGTGCTTTTACCGGTGCGGTCGATAATCATGAAGGCATGTTTGCGCTCTGTACCCCCCATGGTGCCATTTTTCTGGACGAGATAGGCGATGTATCCGTCCCCATACAGATAAAGCTCCTGAAGGTGCTCGAGGAGCGCAGCTTTTCTCCAGTCGGCGGGCACAACAAGCTCCATTTTTACGGCAGAATTGTAACCGCAACAAACAAATCGCTCAGTGAACTGGAGCGGCAGAATACGTTCAGGGAAGATTTTTATTATCGTCTGTGCTCCAATATCATACCTGTCCCTACGCTCCGCCAGCAGATTTCAGAAGACTCATCAACGCTTGAAATGTTGCTGGAACATACCATTTTGAGGATTGCCGGCGAGCCAGTCCCGAAATTGCTGGACCTGGTCATGAACACCCTGGACAGAGAGGTCGGGCAGGATTACGAATGGCCGGGAAATGTGCGTGAACTGGAGCAAGCGGTACGAAGTATTTTACTTACGCTGCATTACAACAAGAACGAACGCGGCGCAGGCGGTTATACCTCTGAGCTGCATCGGGCGATTGAGAGAGAATCTGCGACTGCCCAGGATCTCGTGTCAATCTATTGCTCGATATTGTACAGAAAATATGGAACTTACGAGATGGTTGCAAAAATCACCAGTCTTGATCCTCGCACGGTAAAAAAACACCTTCAAAAGCAAGTACAAAGGTAAAGGGTCGGGATAGAGGCTCTGCCGATACGTTGTTTCAAGCAGATCTGACAGGGAGAACAGGCCCCAGCCGGATATAGTTATGGGGGCCTTATTTCAGCCTGCTGCCGCTGCTGATGAGGGCCCTGTCGACCACCTCCACACACAGCTGCTGGGGCTGCGCTTGTCGAGAGAAGCGGCTAAAGCCGGTTGCTTCTTCTGCCGTTTTCGTTTACCTTGCCTGACTTTGCTGATTGGAGCGCTGTCAGGTTTTCTTGCCACATCACGGCATCTCCGGATAAGGTCCGCTGGTCAAAGGGCCGAACCGCTATTCGTGCAAGTCGCCGGCAGGTGCACCACGGCGGCAGATGTGCTTAGTTGACAGCGAATCGCTGAAATCTCCTGTCACGGCCAAGAAAGACGCCGATATCGATTTGGCGGTTTGGGCGTGCCGGCGGTGACGCTGTCGGGTCGCGGTCTCCCGCAGCGGATGCACCGCAGAGAAAATGAGGTGTTCTGGTTGAATCTGTACGATAAAGACAGGAGTGCGAGGTGACGGAAAGATTTACAAGCACAAAAGGCGCAACCCTATGAAATCATGGAATTGCGCCGGTATTCGTGAATGGTGCCGAAGAGAAGACTCGAACTTCCACGGGGGAACCCCCACTAGACCCTGAACCTAGCGCGTCTACCAATTCCGCCACTTCGGCATTAGTGTGGTGGTGAATATGCTTTTTGTCCCCGGATTTGTCAAGACTTTCTTGGCCGGCAGTATGAAAAACAACCCAAACCTTAAACGAAGATGCAGATATTTTGGAATCTCGATGAGATAGAGTCCCCTTTCGGGCGGGCCTGCGTGACCATCGGTAACTTCGACGGCGTCCATCTGGGGCACCAGCAGCTGTTTGCGGAGGTGGTCGACAGGGCCCGCCGCAGCAGCGGCAGCAGTGTAGTTGTCACCTTTGACCCGCATCCGCTGCGGGTGCTTCGTCCTCAGGGCATCAAGCTGATATCGACAGTTGAACAGAAGATCGAGTGGATCGACCGGGCGGGCATCGACCATCTTGTCATCATCCCGTTCGACCGTGCGTTTGCCGCGACGACCGCCGAGCAATTCGTGCAGGACATTCTGCTCGACACAATCGGCATGAAAGAGCTGGTGGTCGGGTACGACTATGCATTCGGTAAGGGCAGGAGCGGCGACACCAACTTCCTGCGGGAGCAGGGCAGGCTGAAGCGGTTTCCGGTCACGGTGGTCGACGCGATTCACCGCAACGACATGCTGGTCAGTTCCACCCAGATCAGAAATCTCGTTGCAGAAGGGCGCATGATGGACAGCCGCAAGCTGCTCGGGCGGCCGTATCAGATTCGCGGTACGGTGCAGGTGGGCAAGATGCGCGGCGGCAGCGAGATCGGATATCCCACCGCCAACCTGAAGGTGAATGAAGAGGATCTGGTGCCGCGTATCGG
>JAJDNR010000094.1 GCA_022340565.1 Desulfofustis sp. | reverse complement strand
CGTATCGATGCGGTGGTCAATCATACCGGGCATCCCCCCAAGGGGAAGTTACTGAAAATTTCCGACGAAGAATGGCATCACGGACTTGACATGCTGCTGCTCAATGTGGTGCGCATGAGCCGCTTGGTCACCCCTGTGATGGTGGAGCAGGGAGGTGGCGCAATCGTCAATATCTCCTCGTTCGCAGCCTTTGAACCCGAGGAGATCTTTTCTGTTTCGGCCTGTATGCGCGCCGGTCTATCCAGTTTTGTCAAACTGTATGCAGACCGGTATGCCGGGGACGGCATCCGCATGAACAATGTGCTGCCCGGCTTTATCGACAGCCTCCCCGAAAAAAGCGAACATCGCGCCCGCATTCCCATGGGGAGATACGGAACGGTCGGTGAGATAGCAAAAACCGTGGCGTTCCTTCTGTCTCAGGAGGCAAGCTACATAACCGGTCAAAGCATAAGGGTTGACGGCGGCATTACACGTCACGTCTGATATCCGCGTATGAACCGGCAGACACGAATAGAAAAAGATTTCCTGGGAGAGAAGGTCGTACCGGCGGATGCCTACTACGGTATCCAGACTTACCGCGCCCTGGAGAATTTTACCATTACTGACATACCGATCTCTCTCGAGCCTCGGATGATCCAGGCGCTGGGTTTTGTCAAGAAAGCCGCTGCCATGGCCAATATGGACCTCGGGGTGCTGCCGGAAGATGTGGGCACGGCTATCGTCGCGGCATGCGACGAGGTGATCGCCGGCACCATGAACCAGCACTTCGTGGTTGACGTGATCCAGGGCGGTGCCGGTACCTCAACGAACATGAACGCCAATGAGGTGCTTGCCAACAAGGCCCTGGAAATTCTCGGCTATGCCAGAGGGCGTTACGATATCGTCCATCCCAACAATCACGTAAACTGCTCCCAGTCCACCAACGATGTATATCCAACCGCCCTTCGGATCGCTCTGCTCTTGATTATTCCAGCGCTGGTCAAAGCGGTTCATTCATTAGCCTCGACGTTTCGCGAAAAGGCCATTGAATTCGATGATATAATCAAACTGGGCAGGACTCAGCTGCAGGACGCCGTGCCAATGACTCTGGGGCAGGAATTCGGTGCATTCGCCACCGCGATTAGAGAGGATACTGCGCGATTGGAGGCGGTGTATGAACTGTTCTGCGAGATCAACATCGGAGCCACGGCCATCGGCTCCGGGTTGAATGCGCCCAGTGGCTACAGGGAGAGAACGGTGGCGTATTTGGGGGCGCTGACGCACCTACCGTTGATCTCGAGTTCAGATCTCATTGAAGCGACCTGGGATACTGGTGCGTATGTGCAATTATCCGGTGTGTTAAGACGCCTTGCCATCAAATTGTCCAAGATATGCAACGATCTTCGCCTGCTTTCGTCAGGCCCGCGCGGGGGGTTCAACGAAATCAACCTGCCGCGGATGCAGCCGGGTTCGTCCATTATGCCGGGAAAGGTGAACCCGGTGATCCCTGAAGTGGTGAATCAGGTGGCCTTTCAGGTCATCGGCATGGATCTGACGATATCGCTGGCGTCCGAGGCCGGACAGCTTCAGCTTAATGCGATGGAGCCGGTGATCGCCTTTGATCTGTTTACGATGCTGGAAATGCTCAAGCGGGGCTGCAGGGTCCTGGAGGAACGTTGCGTCAGAGGAATCACTGCGAACCCAGATCGCTGCCGTGAACTGGTCTTCAACAGCACGAGTATCGTGACCGCATTCAGTCCGGCTCTCGGCTATGAAGTCTCCGCGTCGATTGCCAGGGAAGCCCTGGAATCCGGCAGGAGCGTACACGATCTGGTGTTGGAGAAAGGACTGCTGAGCAGGGAGACGATCGATGAGATTCTGGCAGTCGAGAATCTCAAGCATCCGTATTATCACCGGGCCTGAACCGCAGCCGGCTCTGCCCGTCTCTGGTCAACCCCTGCTTGAAATCGGCGCCATTTCCAGCGTAATCAGACAGGTTGAGGCACTCAGATTCCAAAGGTTGCCTTGATTCCCTCTATTGCTTCCTGGCGATGTTGCTGAGAGATGACATAAGAAATTTTTGTTTCTGAAGTGGTGACCGCTTCGAGGGCAATTCCCCGGCTGGTCATTGCCTCGAATACCTGGGCCGCGACACCTGACTGTACCTCCATTCCTGGTCCGGTCACGGTTATTTTGGTGATATCAGAAACCACCCCCAGCCGTAACTGCGGAAACCTGTCCTGGCAGGCTTTCAGCAGCGCCATCGCCTGATCGATATCTTTGCGAGGCAGGGTAAATGAGATATCGACCGTTCCCTCCACCGGTGTTGTCTGACTGATCATATCCAGATTGATTTTCCGATCACCTATGGATTTGAAAATCTGAGTGATTTCAGACGGCTCATAGGGGAGGTCATGCAGCGATACCAGCGCTTCCTCATCGCTTGCATACATGCTCGTGACGCTGCTTTCCTTAGCGACCATATCCTTCATCGAATAACATCCCGGCGCTTTGTCGGATATGAAACGAACCGCGCGTAACGCACCGGCCGCGAAAACCTGTCTGGAAAAGGCTGTGTGCTTGAGTTCCAGGACTTCGTCTGTGCCGGCGAACATGACCTGGTGCTCGCCAACGATGGTCCCTCCCCGAACGGCGTGGATCCCTATCTCGTCGGCCGTGCGGCGCTCAGTGCGGGTATGACGGTCGAATACATAGGTCTTTTCATTCATGAACGCCTTGTTAATGGACTTGGCAAGCTCGTAAGCGGTGCCTGACGGAGCGTCCAGCTTTCGGTTGTGATGCTTCTCGATGATTTCGATATCGAACTGGTTTCCGAGAACTGCAGCGGTTTTCTGAAGGAGATCGGCAAGCAGGTTTATGCCGATAGACATATTCGCCGCCTGGAGGATTGGTATTGAGGCGGCTGCCGACATCAGGTATTCCCGGTCTTCTTGGCTGTGACCGGTTGTTGCTATGACAAGAGGAACACTTCGCTGGAGGGCGCCGTCAATCAGTGTTCTCAAGGCTTTTGGATTGGAAAAGTCGACAATCACGTCGACCGCGACATGGCAATCTGAAAGATTTGCAAATACTGGAAAAGAAAATGTTTTTCCCTCAGTAACCGGGTCGACACCGGCAGCCACCTCAATATCTTCTGCCGCGCTTGACAAATCAGCGAGGACCCGCCCCATATATCCGCCGCAGCCACAGATTAAAATCCTGATCATGCTCCCCTCCCTATGGTGATAGACCGCTTTGTCTCATAACCTGATGGTTCAGGTCGGCGAGTGCGTCCAGCGTTAAACGGTGTCCGCAGAAAACAAGGGTACAACCGTTTCCGCACGATGGCAACGAGAAGAAGGACACCTTGTCGCCAGAACGGCCCTGATTGGGCCGTTAGAAGGCCAACTGGATCGATCCGGAAACGGAAACCTGAACCGTCGAATCTCCGGCTTCCACGACCGGGGCCGGAGCCCGCGCCGCGGACATCGCCTCCATCTGCATGCCGCCGTCGTAGGGAATGCGGATAGGGGTGTCGGCAACCGAGAGGGTCACGATCCGGTGATCCTGGGCTTTGAGGGTTGCGGCGATGAGGTCGGCCTTGTCCCGGAAGGCGCCGAGGGCGGCGACGATCAGCTTGTCGACCTCCTGCTTGCGGCGTTCGGGGCTGATTTCGAAATGCATAGACGAGACCTGCAGCTGCTGCTGCAGGGTGCCGACCATGGTGCTCAGCGCCTCGAAGTCCCGGCTCTGCAGCCGCAGCTGCTGAATCACCGACCAGCCGGCAATGGTTTTGTTCTGGTAGACGGGGCGAGTCTGATAGTTCATGGTCCGGTGCTGCACGGCCGCATTGCCGGCTATCAGCGAATCCGCCCACTTCATCATGTCATTGACGGCATGCCCGGCTTCCACGGCGCTGTTCTTCTGGGCGGCGGCCTGCATTACCACCACCATCACGTCATTGGCGACCTGCGCAGAACTTGAGGCGTCAAGGTTTATGATGTTGTAGTGCAGCGCTTCCTCGCCGGCAGAGGCGGAACAGGCACAGATCAGCAGGAGTGCGGCAGCGGCGGCTAAACGGTTCATCGATTCATTCTCCACGTGGATTTTGAGGATCGTTTCCGATATCTGACATTTACTTTTCTCCTGGATTAGGATAGTCAATACCATAGTGTCATTCGTGGAAAATGACAGGGCTTGATCATCACTTTGACCGCGGCCGGGTTCATCCCGGTATCGCCTATCGATGAAGGAGAGAGACATGACCATCAGGCTGCCGATGAGCAACGGTGAGACGTATGACATCGCCCCCCAGAAAATCATCTGCCTGGGGCTGAACTATTACGAGCATATCAAGGAGAGCGCCGAGGAGGACAGTGAGCGCTTCAAGGACGAAATTCCCCCGGAACCGATCCTCTTTCCCAAGACCCCCAACACGCTGGTCGGCCCGGAGCAGCCGATCGTCATCCCCGCCTTTCTCGACAATTACGGGTTCAGAACCTGCAGGACCGACTACGAGGGCGAGCTGGCGGTGATCGTCGGCAGAGGAGGCAAGCATATATCCGAAGATGACGCCTACGATCATATCCTCGGCTACACCTGCTTCAACGACGTCAGCCAGCGCAATTTTCAGAAGCATGACAAATCGGGCTGGTTCCGCGGCAAATCGCTTGACACCTTCGGGCCGATCGGCCCCCGTATCGTGCTCCATGAAGAGATCGGCGATCCCCAGAAACTTGACATCCAGACCAGGCTCAACGGCGAAATCGTACAGAAGGCCAACACCGCGCTGATGATCTTTTCCATCCGCCAGACTATCGCCTTTATTTCCAAGCAGTTCACCCTGGAGGTCGGCGACCTGATCGTTACCGGGACGCCCCAGGGGGTCGGCCCGCTGAGCCCCGGCGACGTGGTCGAGGTCGAGATCGAGAAGATCGGGGTTCTGAAAAACCCGGTGGAGAAGGGCTGATGCCGCTGCCGCAGGGATAATGCCACGATGTCGCAATTGATCCTGTGGACAAAGTTCTGTAAGATTGATCCGGTTATGAACAGCAACCGGGGGAAGACATGAATTATCCTGTTTGGTATCTGCCGGAAATCGGCGGAGGACTGCTCATCGCCGTGATTGCGGTCCTGCACGTGTTCGTGTCGCACTTTGCGGTCGGCGGCGGCCTTTATCTGATTTATGCGGAGAAAAAGGGCCTGCGGGAGAGCAGCCAGGCGATTCTCGACTTCACCAGACAGCATGCCCGTTTTTTCCTGCTGCTGACGATGGTGTTCGGCTCCATATCCGGGGTCGGCATCTGGTTCATCATCGCCCTCGTCAACCCGGCGGCGACCTCGCTGCTGATCCATCTCTTCGTGTTCGGCTGGGCTGCCGAATGGGTCTTTTTCGTGGTCGAGATCAGTGCCGCCTTCGTCTATTTCTACCTGTTCGGGAAAATGGACAGCGCCACCCACCTGAAGGTCGGCTGGATATATTTCATCAGTGCCTGGCTGTCGCTGTTTCTGATCAACGGCATCATCTGCTTCATGCTGACGCCGGGGGCCTGGCTGGAAAACGCCGGCTTCTGGAGTGGATTCTTCAACCCGAGTTTCTGGCCGTCCCTGGTCTTCAGGACCTGTATCGCCGTCATGCTGGCCGGCGTCTACGGGTATCTCAGCGCCTCGTTCACCACCGACGAATCGGTACGTACGGCGATGACAAAATTTTCTGCCCGGTGGTCGCTGGCGGCCCTGGTCGGCGCCGTTCCCTCGGGGATCTGGTATGTGCTGGCCCTGCCCGAACCCGCCAAGGCCCTGGTTCTCGGGAAATCACCGACCATTGTCAGCGCAGGCCAGTGGGGGGCCGGGGCGGCGATTGTCGTGTTGGCCATAACCCTGGTCGTCGGGTTCATGCGGCCGGCCGTAAACACCAGGGCGACCGCCTGTGTGGCGATGATCGGTGCGCTGGTCCTGCTGGGCGCCTTCGAGTGGACGCGCGAAGCGGCCCGGAGACCCTATGCGGTCAATGAGGTCGTCTACTCGAACATGATATTCAAAAAGGACCTCGACTCGATCAACCGCGACGGCTACCTGCACAAAGCGCTGTGGGTGGAGAACCGGGAGATCACACCGGACAACCGAGTTGAGGCGGGACGCGAGCTGTTTATTCAGCAATGCTACGCCTGCCACACGCTGGGCGGAGTGAATAACGACCTGAAAGCGCTGACCGCACAGATGAGCCACAATGCGCTGGTTTCCTACATCGGCAAGATCCATCAGATCCGCTATTTCATGCCGCCGTTCGCCGGTACCGACCAGGAAGCCGCGGCCCTGGCAGCCTATATCGCCTCCGGCCTGCACGGCAAGGAACTGGTCGCGGCGGCTGACCAGGGGGCTGCTGATCCCGGTCTGGAACTGTTCGAAAGCCATTGCGCCTCCTGCCACGACAGCGCTGATCTCGCTCCCGCCACCGAGGCGATGAACCGGCAAGAGATCGTCGAGACCCTGGCCAGCCTCGATGAAATATCCGACGAAATGGTGCCCTTTGACGGGAGCGATGAAGAAGCCGAGCAACTCGCCTCCTATCTTTATTTTCTGAGCGAGCGGGATGATGCTCCGGCGGCTGCGATCGACGCAGAGGCGCTGTTCGAGTCGGAGTGCTCCGCCTGTCATGCCGTGGAAGACATGGGCGAATTGGTTTCCGGCTGGGAAAAAGCGGAGATCTTCGAGGCGCTCGGAAAACTCGATGAACTCAACGACGAAATGACCCCCTTTACCGGGTCCGACGAGGAGAAAGAGGCATTGAGCGGCTATCTCCACAACCTGGGGAGGGACAACTGATGGCGGTACCGATTCCTTCTGCTGATACCATTCCGGTGGCCTGGGGCTGGTTCCAGTTTCTGCTGCTGCTCACCTTTCCGCTTCATCTGCTGGCAATGAACGCGATGTTCGGCGGTCTGGCCGTCGGCGTGGTCCTGCAGTTCAAAAACGATCAGGTTTCGAACCGGCTGGCCCACCGGGTTGCCGTGATGCTGCCGCTGGTCATCGCCTTCGTGGTGAATCTTGGGGTGGCACCGCTGCTGTTCCTGCAGGTGCTCTACGGCCACTTTATCTATACCAGCTCGGTGCTGATCGGCATCCTCTGGATTCTGGTCGTGCCGGTACTGATCATCGCTTACTACGGCGCCTATCTCTACGACTTCAGGTTCAAAACCCTCGGTTCGGCCGGCAAATGGGTGGGGCTGCTGGTTCTGATCCTGCTCCCCTGCATCGGCTACGTATTCTCGAGCAACATGCTGCTGATGGCACTACCCGAGCGGTTTGTTGACTATTTTCAGCATCGGGATGGCAGCATGATCGTTTCCGGCCAGGCGACCTTTCTGCCCCGCTACCTGCACATGATGACCGGGGCCGTCGCGGTGGGCTCCCTGTTTGTCGCGCTCCTGGGCAGATTCAGGGCGGCCAGGGACCGTGAGCTGGCGGAATATGCCGAACGAGTGGGAATGAGGACCTTCTTTGTGATGACCCTGATCAACGTAATCTTCGGAACCTGGTATCTGCTGTCG
>JAJDNR010000065.1 GCA_022340565.1 Desulfofustis sp. | reverse complement strand
CTTTTTAATAGCAACCGGATATTTGAGCTAATTGCGGTCAAGGTGGCGCCTATGGTTCTCTGGGGGATCTGTGTGAGATCTGGGGACAGTATACTTAATTTGAACTGCAATTAAGTATACTGTCCCCAGATCTCCCATATTTCCCATAGAACCATAGGCGCCACCTTGACCGCAATTAGCTCAAATATCCGGTTGCTATTGAAAAGGGATATTAGGTATAACGTTGCACGATACCAGACAGTCGTCTCGCAAGTCAGCTAACAAGCAAGCAACAAAATTACCGCGATAACCTCAACCACAACACGGGAATACCATGAGTCAGAACAAGATGACCGGGGTGATGACTCCGATACTAACGCCGTTCAACGATGATTTCACAATCGCCTTCGATCTCTACGTCGAGCACGCCAAATGGCTGCTCGACCAGGGGATTCACTACATCAGTCCCTTCGGAACAACCGGTGAGGCGCTGAGCGTTACCGTCGATGAACGTATCGCCGCGGTGGAAGCGTTAATCGACGGCGGCATAGACCCCGCGCTCCTGATGCCGGGAACCGGACTGTGCAACCTCGCCGACACCGTAACCCTCACCAGCCACGCCGTTAAACACGGCTGCAGAGCCGTGATGACGCTGCCGCCGTTCTTCTACGTCACGGCCAGCGATGACGGTCTCTACGCCTATTTCTCGCGCTTCGTCGAAGCGGTCGACTCGGACCAGCTCAAGGTCTGCATGTATCACATTCCGCCGCTTGCCGGAATCGGGTACTCACCAGCCCTTGCCCGGCGGTTGTCGACAGACTATCCGGAGGTCTTCATCGCCTACAAAGACAGCTCTGGAAATTTCGAGAATACCCGCGCCGTCATCGAGGCGGCACCCTCCGTTGCCGTTTTTCCCGGATCCGAACACTTTCTCAAGCAGGGTTTGGAAATCGGCGGGATGGGCTGCATATCGGCGACCTGCAACGTCAATCCCTCGGCTATACGGCACGTCTATGATGTGGCGACCGGAGCTGCCGCCGGCGATCTGGAGAAGCTCAACAGCGATATGGTGACCTTCCGTAAAACGGTGGAGAAATACGGCCCGATACCAGCCATGAAAGGCATGCTCGCCGAACAAAGAGAAGACACCCGGTGGCGGAATGTACGGCCCCCGTTTCTGCCCGCCTCCCCGGAGGCAACCAGACAGCTTCTCGGAGAACTCCAGGCCGCTTCACTCACCTTTTGAGGTCTGCTCCCGCAATCGTCTGGAACAATCGCCGGTGCCGTCCAGCTGCAAGACGGCACCGGCATCTACCCACTTGGAATTCTGGGGACGAAATCTGGGGACAGTATACTTAATTTGAACTACAATTAAGTATACTGTCCCCAGATTTACACATATCTCACCAGATCTCTTTTCACAATGGACCAAATGGCCAGCCGTAATTATAATGTGGACAAATAGAGTCTGATTCTGCAGCGATTTTACACCCCGGCACCAGCCTCATGGCCGGACCCCTCACTCCTCAACCTTTTCATACGGAGGAAACCATGTCTGAAAGCGTCTATAAGATTATCGAGATGGTCGGATCCAGCGCCAATTCCTGGGAAGAAGCGGCACAGAATGCGGTTAAATCCGCCGGGCTGAGCCTCCGGGATCTGCGCATTGCCGAGGTTAAGAAGCTGGATATGATTGTGGAGGATGGAAAGGTGGTCATTTACCGGACACGCTTGAATCTCTCCTTCAAGATCCTTTCGGACTGAGGAAAACTCTATACGGTCTCATCCTATCGCCTGACGCTCCCTGTCGAGGCCGCCGCGCGAATATGCGCCGGCGGCTGGCAGCCCTCCTTCGTCAATTCAAAGGAGGAGGAGCGCCCGCGGTTTTATATCGGCTTTTGAGTCATCACGAGAGCAATTGGGGCAGGGCTGCTTTTGCTGCGCGTTTTGCCGCCGCGATCGTGTCACCAGGTAATACATCAATACCGCCCCACGTACTGCAGATTTATCCGCAATCAGTTATCACTCACCGTTTTCTATCACATCATTTCCTGCCCAGTACTAAAGTATCTGAACACATGTAGTATACTGTTTTAAAAGAATATTTTACATAGACTCGGGCAGTCATCAAACCCCGAGCAAATGAAAAACTTCAGGGTGATAAAAAAAAATGATGCCTAATATCATTTTTTATTCTAATATATTAGAAAAAATGATGTGTCTCATCATTTTGCCTAAAGCGAAAACCGCCACAAGCGGCAGACGATACATCGCCCGGATAGTGGAAGCGCGGAGCGCGCAGGGTCGGGCAATTTAATCGCACATATCATAGCAGCCGGATAATTGATGGCAGTACTGTTGATGAACGTGATCGCGGGCAGAATACGTACGCCGGGAGAAAGTCGGGTCCTGGATGCGGACGGCACTGCTTTCACCGACATCGGCTCAAATATCTATGTAATAGGAATTGCAGCATAAGGAGAGCGGTGAAACACAACTGTCCAACCACTGATGGCCAGGAACAAAAAGGAGGTGATGCAAAATCGGCGTCCAGCCATGTGAATGATAACCCGACGGTTATGGAATCCAGAACAACCGAGTGAGAGATAGAGGAGGGAAGTTACATGGAACCAAAAATGTGGGTGTATATCTTTTTGGGATTATACATAATCTATTGTTTCTGGTGGGGTCTGAGAGGGTATTTCACCGAGAAGACCGCATCCGGGTATGCGATTGGAGGACGATCGATCCCATTTATTGCATTTCTCATGGCTGCCACCGCAGCCTCTTTCTCAGGCTGGACAACCGTTGGGCATCCCGGTCTGATCTGGCGTGACGGCCTGGCCTACGCCTTTGCTTCGTTCTACGTACTGACAATTCCAATCACCGGCGCATTTTTCGCCAAAAGAAACTGGCTGATGGGCAAGCGCTACGGCTTCGTGACGCCGGGCGACATGTTTGCCTATTACTACAACAACGAGGCGGTCCGCTGGCTGACGGTGCTGTCAGCGGTACTCTACTCGATGTTCTACTCCGGCCTGCAGCTCATCGCCGCAGCCAAGCTCTTCAACATCGTTGCCGGCGTACCCTACACGGCCGGCCTCTACTTCATGGCCTTCATCGTCTGGTTCTACGTGGTAACCGGCGGCCTCAAGGCCTCCACCTGGGTCGGCGTTATCCAGTTCGTGCTGCTGGTCGCCAGTATCATCGTGCTCGGTTTCTACACCGTTAAAGCACCGGCCCTGGGAGGCTGGCATGCTTTCTCCGCAGAAGTCATGAAGCTCGAGCCGAAATATCTGGAAGTTCCGATGGTGATTAACTTCGGCTTGAAAGGCGGCTGGACCGCGGTGATGATTCTGACATACATGTTCGCCCTGATGGGAATCCAGTCATCGCCGGCCTTCACCCTGTGGAACTACGGCATGGCCTCTCCCAAGCCGCTGGCCTGGCAGCAGGTCTTCATGTCCACCTTCGTGGTCGGCGTGGCGCTGTTCTTCTTCACCGCATTCCAGGGCATGGGTGCCCGCGTTCTCGCAGGCATGGGTGAAATCGCCCCGAAAGTCGACGGTGACGTGGTGCCGATGCTGATGAACTATCTGCTGCCGGGACCGATGATGGCGATCGTCTTCCTCGGCATCATCGCCGCCATCCACTCGACGGCGGCACCCTATATCGGCACCGGCGGCACCATCGTGCTGCGTGATATCTACTGGCGCTATATCAAGAAGCAGGAAGCCGGCCACGCAGAACAGATCTGGGCCAACCGCGTGTTCGTTACGGTCATCACCGCACTGGCGGTGATTGTATCCCTGACGGCCCCTGGCGCCATCGTCATGATCGGCGGGTTCGCCACCGCATTCGGCTTCATCATGTACCTGATGCTGCTCGGCGTCCACTACGGGTTCAAATACCCGGCCATTGGCGTTGTGGTGGGACTGATCGGCGCCATTGCCGCCTGCTTCGTCACCTATTTCTGGTATGTTTATCCGCTGTCCATGCACACCGCGTTCTGGGGGCTGTTTGTGGGTCTGGTGATCGCCTATCTGTTCCGCGGTCTGGGCGTCAAGGACAGCCAGGAGACGATAGACCGGCAGGCCGAAGTCCGCGCCTGGCTCGACGACATCGACGGTCCTTCCGAGAGCGGCAGGAAGTGGCGCAACGCGATGAAATTCCTGGTTCCGGCCTGGTACGTATTCGCCATCGGACCGCTCTGCATTCTCGGCAATTCCGCCTTCTCGTTCGCCGGCTTCTCGCCGCTCTGGTCATGGCAGATTGCCTGGTGGCTGATCGGTATCGTGATGATGTGGGCGCTGTGCTTCAAGGCTGAAATGTCGACAACGTCCGATGAGCAGATTCAACGGGCGGACACCGATACCATGATCGTGGTCAAGGAAGCCTGAGAAGCCTGGCCCCAAGATAAGATAAGGAGGATATCATGACAAAAGATGTAATGTGGCTCATCATTGTACTGGCAGCGGGTCTCATTCTCACCGCTTCATTTGGCTGGGGATGGTGGGGATAACAGAACTGATTAACTGACAAAACAGAGGCGGTCCGGATACCAGATCCAGACCGCCTTTTTCTTTTGCCCGAATCGGGCTGCAGAAATTTAATTAAGGCGGCATGCCTTCAGAACAAAGTAACCGATGAAGGCGCCAACGCCGTAGTACGGTATCTTGTTGATCGAGAATACATCGCCGATAATCGGCTGCCCGGCAACGGCGAGGCTCAGCGGGTCGAACACCCCGGGAAACTGTCTGGCAACCAGTTCGACGGCGCATAACACCAGAAACAGGGTGATCAGAAGCGGGGTCTCCCGCAGGGTCGGGACAATCATCTGGACGACAAGCGCCGAGATGATGATAAACAGGATACAGGCCATGTAGGTACGGACCATTTCGTGGTACGGCCCGCTGTAGAATTTGATGGAAAGCCACAGCGGAACGCAGATGATCAGGAACTGAGCCAGGAGCCTGCGGCTTTTCAGATGGATCTTTTTTCCCGCCGTTCTTCCCATAGGTTTGCCCTCTTTCACACCAGCCATCGTATCTCCCTCGTTGAGTTCGTCAGCATCTTCGCACACCGCCTGGATTTCTTTTTCTTTATAGATGGCTCCACCCGATAGCGCAAGATAAATCTTTAAAATACGAATGCTTAGCATTCGTGTTGAAAGGTTTCGCCGGCGCTGCTGGTGACCTTGCCAAAACAGCCTGACTATTTCACAAGCCTAAACGATGCCGGTGATTTCGATGGACATCTTCTGCTGAAGGCCTTCGACCTTCTTGAATATCTCCTTGAGCATGGTCTGATCGATACGGCTGAGCTGCTTGGGGTTGATGAAATTGTCGGCCTTTCCCTTCTCTTCGGTTATCGCCGTGATCTGCCGGATAAAACGAAGGTTCATCAGGTACCGGTAGGATTGCACGATATCGTCATATTCCCCTTTGGTCAGCTGGCGCTGCTCGTGGATTTTCTCCAGCCGCTTCAGCGTATTGGTCTCCCGAATGCCATGCTTCAGCGCATAGACCCTCGCAAAATCGGTGATCGGCACCATCGCCTGCTTGATGTCGAAGGAATCCTTGTGCTCTCCCTTGGAATGAACGACGATATTTCTGAAAAAGCCCAGCGGCGGTTTGTAATAGAGCGCATTTTCCACCATGTTCCTGAAAAAACCCGACCAGCCTTTGAGGGAACTAAACAGGAAATCGTTCAATTCACCGGCAAGTGCGTGAGACCCCCAGGCCCAGCGGAAATCGAAGAAAACATTCGAATTTAACAGGTCTTCAGGGTTGGCTGCGTGAATCCACCGGGAGAAATAGGTCTTCCACTGGGCAAGCGGTTGGCACCAGGTAGGATTCTGGGCCATGTTGTTGCCTTTGCAGAACTCGAAGCCGGCCTGGTCGAGCCAGCCGCAGATATCCGCCGCCAGATCCAGGAAATAGGAAGCTGCCTGCTGAGCCAGGCCGGGGTCTTCGAGATCCTGGTAGACGATGGCGTTGTCCTGGTCGGTCTTCAGCGTCTGTTCGTTGCGTCCCTCGCTTCCCATGATGATAAAGGCAAAATCGCAGGGCGGGGGACCGGCGTTTTTCACCGCGAAACCGACGATTTTTTCGAGCACCGCATCGGCCACGGTGGTGATCATACCGGTCAGGTATTCCGGCTGTACGCCGTTCTTGATCGGTTCGATGAGCAGCCCCGGCAGCCTGCTGTGAATATTCTCGAGCTGTTCGGGTGATGACGCGTGGGTAATCTCCTGGATCAGAAAATAGGGCGAACGGCTCTGTTCGTTGATGATGCTTCGATCCGTCAGAATACCCGATATCTTACCGTCGGCGCCTGACACCGGCAGATGGGATATGCCCTTGTCGATCATCAGCAGGTAGGCTTCGAACAGCTGGGAATCCTCCGACAGCGCGATCAGCGGAGTCGACATGATATCGGACACTGGGGCGTTGCGGTCGAAACCGGTGGCGACCACTCGCTTGCGCAAATCCTCGTCGGTGATGATTCCGGCAAATCCACCCTGCCCGTTCTGAACGAGGAGATAACCGGTACGTTCTTCGGTCATTTTTGCCGCCGCATCGCTGATCGCCATGCCGGCGGGACAGCTCAGCAGGACCGGGTTGTGGATGGAGCTGACCCGCTGGTTGAACAGAGACGACGATTTTTCGGCGCTTTCGACCTGCCGGGAGATCATCTCGGCATACGAACGGTCGAGCATTTTCTTCCCGAAGGTATTGGTGAAATACTCCTTGAAATCATCGAACTCGTTGCAGAGCTTCAGAAAATCGTCTGCAGCGAGCCGGTAGAAAACGGTGTCTTCAATAATCCGCATGGTCCGAACCGACATCGAATTGTTCAGCAGAATGGAGATACCGCCAAAACTGTCTCCCTCGGACAGCATGCGCCTGAGCGTCTTCTCGCCGCTTTTTTCGTAATAGAGTTCAGCCGCCCCCGAAGCCAGCACGTACAGGTAGTGCACCCGGGTCTTGCCCCTGATGAACTTGACGTCGTTTCTGCTGGCCGCCTCCTCGGTAAACAGCGGCTGCAGCTCCTTAATCTTCTGTTCCGGCAGGAAGGAAAAGGGCGGATACCTGGCAATGGTTGTGATGTCGATGTTCGCCATGGCGCTCCTCGCGGCGCATCTCCCTGACCGGGAGCTGCGGATCGGGGTGAAGTTATATCATCAGTGTTTTACCTGAAACATCTCTCCATCAACTGGCGCTGCCGGCAGGTTTGAGACGCGGCACAGCCTGATTCTCGCTCAGCACCTGCCGTATAACCCTGCTCACCTCCGGCAGGGTTGCCGGCTTTTCCAGGAAATGGACGATCCCCAGCTCCTGCGCCCTGGTCCGCTCCTGGTCGCCTGAATAGCCGCTGATCACGATCGCCTTCTGCTCCGGGTTGATGGCGAGCATCTTTTCATAAAGCTGGCAGCCGCTCATGTCGTTTTCCATGACCATATCGAGGATAACCAGATCGATCCGGCAGGAGCGCAGAAACCCGAGGGCCTCGTCGCTGTTGTTCACCGCAAAGGTTTTATAGCCGATGTTATTGAGCATGTTCTGCATCGTTTCATTCTGCTCGGTCTCGTCGTCCACCAGCAGGATGGTTTCGCCGCTGCCGCCGACAGCCCTGCCGGAACCGGAGCCTTGCGTCACCCCCTCCTGGGTCGCCGGCAGGTACACATCGAAGACGGTGCCGGACTCGCCGCTGGCAACATCCACCCAGCCATCGCTCTCCATCACGCTGTTCCAGACGATCGCCAGGCCGAGGCCGGTGCCGCTCCTGCCGCCCTGTTTGGTCGAATAGAACGGGTCGAAGATATGATCCAGATCCTCCTCGTTGATACCAGCCCCGTTATCGGCGATACTCATTTTCACATACGTACCCGCCCGCAGCCCCTGATCGCGCCGGACCGGATTTGCAAACTGGGCATTGGCCGTGCTGATCCGGACCGTGCCGGCCTCGCCGACCGCTTCCAGGGCGTTGCCGATGAGGTTGAGCAGGATCTTGTGGATATGGGGTTTCGAACAGCGGCAATGGGCGAGTTCAGGAGACAGTTCAGTGTCCAGGACCACCCGGGGAAAGGACGACATCCGGTCGCTGTGCTCGATGGACCCGAGGTGGGCGACTATCGTGTCGTTGAGGTCGATGACCGGGGCCTTGGTTTTGCGTCCCCGGGCGATTGACACCAGATCGGAGACAACCGCCGCCGCTCTCTGTCCCGCTTCCTGGAGCTTCTTGATCTCCTCGTAGTGGGGGTCTCCCGGCTGCATCTCCATGAGCAGCAGATCCGGGTAGTTGACCACCGCGGTGAGGATATTGTTCAGATCGTGGGCGACCGACCCGGCCATCAGCCCCAGCGCCTCGAGTTTGTTGGCCTTGGCCAGCTTTTCCTGGAGCACCAGCCGCTCCTGTTCGTGCCTGACCCGCTCGGCGATATCTCTGATGACCAGCACCCGTGCCTGCCTCCCAAGATAGTCCATTGACCGGTACCTGATCTCGACCGGAAATCGGGCGCCATCCTTTCTGATGCCGGTGAGCTCGAAGGTGTCGGTCCGCTCATCTTCGAACCAGGCGCCGCGCTGCCCGGCCGGGGAATCGAGGGCGAACACCCGTTCCGCCAGACTGACACCGGTCAACTCATCTCTGCTCCAGCCGAACATGTTCAGAAACTGGGCGTTGGCCTCCACCAGAAAACCATCCTGAATCACCACGATTCCTTCCCAGGCCGCCTCGGCGAGGATCTGGAAACGGGCTTCGCTGGTTCTCAGGTCCTGCCTGAGCCGGTTGAATTCCAGGGCCTTGTCGAGGGTTTTCAGCAAATGGTCATGGTTGATCGGTTTCGACAGAAAATCATAGGCCCCCTTCTTCATCGCCTGTACCGCCGTTTCGACGGTATTGAGTCCGGTCAGCATAATCGACGTGGTGTTGTGACAGGAGGCAGTAATGAACTCGGCGATATCGCAGCCCGACATATCCGGCAGCCCCACATCGAGCAGGGCCAGGTCGAACTGTTTTCTGCCGAGCAGAGCGATGGCCTCGCCTCCGGTCAGCGCCCTCGTGCAGGAGTAGTGATAGTGGTCGAGAACCCCCTGCAACCCGTCGATGAAGCGCTCCTCGTCATCGACCAGCAAAATTTCAGGGTTGTTGTGCATGAACCTATCTTTTCAATGTTACGCTTTTTTTTTCAGAGGAAGCAGGATTTGAAAAACGGTCCCCTGCCCCGGATCGCTGGTACATGAGATGGAGCCCCCCAGGTCGCCGACCGCCTTCTTGACGATCGACAGGCCGAGCCCCGAGTGGCCGATACCCTTGGTGGTGATAAACGGCGAAAACAGGTGTTCCCGGACCGCAGCGGGCAGTCCCGGGCCGTCGTCGGCCACTCGTATCATAACCGTCCCGTCCGTCCCATCGCTGCCGGTCAGCTTGGTGGTCACGGTAATGGTCCCGACCCCGTCCATCGCCTCGGAGCTGTTTTTCATCAGGTTGAGGATGATCTGCTTGATGCCGTCCGTGGATGTCTCCACCAGGGGCAGCCGATGATCCGCAACAAACTCGATGCGGATCGCCGACTCGGACAGAAACGATGATTTGACGAGTTGCACGACGTCTCCGATCACCTTGTTGAGGTTGGTCGGATCGGCGGTAGTGAAGGTCGCCTGAGCAAACACATCGAGTTGATTGACCATGGACGAAATGCGGTTGATCTCATCGGTGATGATCCCCAGTTCCTTGTCGATCCCGTTCCCGCTGCCAACCTTGAGCTTCAGGGCGGCCAGGTAGTTGTTGATGATTCCCAGCGGGTTGTTCACTTCATGAGCGAACTTTCTTGCCGTCATGGTAATGGCCGCCTTGCGCTCTGCCTCCACCTCTTCTGCCTTGCGGCGCTTGATGTCTTCGAGGTAGAGGGAGAGGGCCACCTGCTGGGTGATGGTTCTGATCAGCCGGCAGTCGTTTGCCGGCAGCTCGCTCAGCGCAGCCGGCAGGCCGATCAGCACCACCCCGAGTTCCTTCTGTTCGGCGATCAGCGGCACCAGCGCGATGACCCGGCATTCGAAGGCTGACAGCATCTGCCGGTCGGCAAGATTCTCCAGCTCGTCATCGACGCTGAGGTAGCCGAGCGAACGGTTCCGGTAGGCATTGACGACCAGGCTGGTATTTTTCTGCACGGGCAGGATCAGTTCCCGGCTCAGCGACTGAAACCTGTTGGCCTGCGAGGTTCTGCCGCAGAGCAGCACCCCGTCCCGGTCGGGCAGCAGCAGTAGAACCCGGTCAAAGCCGAACAGCACGTTCAGCGACTGTTCGAAGGCCTTCAGCATTTCCTCGCTGTCGCCGGCCTGGGCGACATTTTCGAGAAATCCCGAGAGCAGGGAAATCCCCTTGATTCGCGAGGCAAGATTGCGGTTGATGGCCGATTCGTCAGCCCCCTTCACGACAATCCGGCCGTCCCGCCCGTCTTCCAGGACGGGAACTTCAACGACAATGCCGAGTTCTGAAGCAATCTGCAGGATCTCGTCGTCGACGCCGACGACGATCCTGTCGATCTCATCTCGCGACAATCCCAGCAGACTCGCAGCCGCACCGTGCTGAGGTTGTTCAGGCTCGGTGCGGCTCATCTGATTGGCCGCATAGACGATTTTCACGAGCGGCAGGGCCTGCTCGACCCGCTCATACGCTTCATGGTGATAGCCGATCGTGTCGGCGATCATCGAACTCAGCTTCCAGTCCCTGATCAGCCACGCACCGATATCGCAATGCGACACCCCGACCTGATCCCGCTCCATGTCGATCAAATCGTCCGTGTCGGTCATCTCCGCGAGGACGGTCTCGTACTGCTTCGGATAGGCGGAGACCAGCACGAGCTTTCCGAGATCGTGCAGCAGACCGCCCAGATAGGAGTCCTCCGGACTTGCCAGGCGGGTTTTCTCGGCAAAACGTCTGGCCAGGGTCGCGCATTTGAGCGAGTGGTACCAGAACAGATGGATGTTGAAGTATTCCAGATTGCTGAACTGCTCTGATCCGAACACCTGGTGAACGGCGGCGGTCACCGCCATGTTCTTGATGCTGTTCGCACCGAGATAGACAACGGCCTGGTCGACCCCGCTGTAGGTGGTCCTCAAGCCGAAATAAGCCGAGTTGACCAGCTGCAGGACTTTGTAGCTCAGGGAGGGATCCTTGTCGATCAACGACGCGACTGTCGTCAACGAGGTGGTCTCGCTGTCGCATGCCTCGAGCAGCTTCAGCAGGATTTCCGGAAGAATCGGAACATGTCCCGAATCCTTGATCCTGGCATAGATCGTTTCCTGATAACTCATAGGCTCCACGCGGGCGGCGCTTCCGCCAGGTTTCCGTCTGCAGCCCTCTTCACCAGATCCCCGGTCTCCGTCATCATGCGCGGCGCCCCCCCTTCCTGCTAGCGGCCCGCTTCGCTGGAACTGATCGCGGCCAGCTCCTGTGCTGCCCGGGCTCCGAGACTGGCCAGACGGGAATGGATGGCGGTGAGCGACACCACATCGGCGTCGCCGGTTGCGCACACCACGATGCCTCTGGTGATTCCCCCGTATTTCAGCGGGATGCAGATCAGAATGGGGTCGCCGAGCAGCCGCGCCAGCTGGCGGTCCCCCAGGTTCACGGCGCCTCTGTCGTCGGACACATCTTCGATGACCAGGCTGCCGGTCGTGTAGGCTCTGCTCAACAGGCTGGTGCTGTTGGTAACGGGAACCACGTAATTGGCGAGGCTGTCCGAGTAAAAGCAGCCGGCATAGTCGATGGCGGTGAGGCAGCCTCGCTCGGTGTCGGCGACAAAACTGATGATACGTTCCATGTCGAACAGCAGGCTGCAGTTGCGGTGAAGGCGCAGGGCCCACCCGTTCAGATCCGCCTTGCCGGTATCCGGAGCCATCAGCGTGCCGGTGAGCAGGTTGTCGAGCAGATACCCGGACAGCTTGACATGTTTTTCCTTTTTCCCGGACGAGTCGTGCGGTCCGTCGTTCATCTCCAGCGCATCGACGGTCGTTCCGATTTCGGCGCGCGCCTTTTCAATCGCCTCGAGCGCCTGTTCCCCTGTCAAGCCGAGCATCTCGCCAAACACCTCATCATCAGGCGCATGCTCATCGGTGGCGAGCAGGCGGGCCGTATAAACGATCCGCACCAGGTCAAAAGCCGTTTTCACCTGTTCGGCCGGATAGCCGCTGAAACGAACCGCATCGCACATCATCGAGTTGAACCCGAGCCTGCTCAGGATCTCGGCAGCCTGCTGACCGCTCCTCTGGTGGTCCTGCCCGTCTCGGTCTGCGGCCGCCATGAACCGGTCAATCCTCCCCAGCAGGCCGCACAGGTAGGCCTCTTCGGGAAACGCGAACCCTGCGGCAGCGGCGAGCGCCCGTGCAAATACGGCCGTCCGGTAACTCGCCTGCCACGACTTCATCAACCGGTCTTCCTCATCCCCATCGACCGCTTTGATTGCACTGGCGACTGCGGCCTTGAGCAACAGCGCATGAACGTCCTGATCGTCGAGCCCTTCGGTGATCTGGTCGAGCCGGTCGATGTGGCGTCTGAGGGCTGAACCGTCCCTGGCGGTCAACAGGTGAAGTGTTTGGGCGGTCAGTGCGGGGTCGGCGGTGAGCAGCCGCTTGAGCTCCGCCGCGGTCACCTCTCCATAGTTGATCCGTCTGAAAATCATGCCGAGCAGGGCGGGGGTGCTGAAAAACCCATGCAGCGGCTGCGCCGGTCGGAACACCGGGCGGAAATCCTGTACCAGCGGCGTCAGAGCCGCCGCATCGGCGGCCCGCTGCAGCGGCGCGGCGCGCAGGGCGGCAGGGCGTCCGGGCCACTCGCCCCCTGGAGCCGCAACGCCGCCGGCCTGCTCATCGGCCCCGGTCTCCCGCGCAGACCCGCCCGACTGCTTGATCTGTTCGAGATAGCGCTGCCAGAAATCGGCCAGGCTTTCCTGCTGGGAACCGGAATCGGCGCGGGTCAGGTTGGCGACAAAGGCCTTCACGCACTGGGCGCCGATTGACTCGGGAAACAGCTCGAGCAGCGGCTTCTGCTGGATCACTGCCCGCTCGAAATGGTCGTCATGGAGGATGATGCCGGCTGGAGCGATCGATATGTCCAGGTGTTTGTCCACCACCTTTTTGTAGCGGATGTAGGTTTTCTTTGCCTGGGCCACTGACTCGCAGTCGTTGATCAGGATCTTGACCGCCCCCTGATAGCCGTTGACGCTGAGAATTTTCAGCAGGGCATAGGCATCGGTCAGTGAAGTCGCCTCGTGGGTGATGACGATGATGGTCTGCCGTGCCGCCATGCAGAAGGACATGACGCTCTTGGAAATTCCCGATGCGGTGTCGATCAGGAAGTAATCGTACGCTCCAACAGCCGACAGCGCAGCAATCAGCGACTCGAGTTGGGCGTCATTGAGGTTGGCGATCTGCTCGGCGCCTGAACTTCCCGGGATGATGTCGAACCCGTAGCCGGTATGAACGAGGATATCGTCGAGCGATTTCTGCCTGAACACCACATCGTCGAGGGTATACTCCTGGTCGATTCCGAGCAGGATGTTGACATTGGCGAGCCCGAGATCGCCGTCGAACAGACAGGTCCGGTAGTGAAGGGCGGTCAGTTCAAGGGCGCTGTTCAGGCACAGGTTCGACTTGCCGACACCGCCTTTGCCGCTGGTGAATACGATAACTTCGGACATGATGTCTCACTGGTAGAAGACGAGAATCTTAGAAAAATGTACAAAAAATTCCGGTGCCGAACAAGCAGATTCGGGTCGCCGCGGTGATCGCCATGCCGGGCGCCAGGGAGACCGGGAGATGGACAGGGCCGGCTAAAGCATCGTAAAGAGATGCCGTGCCGCCGCTTCCGCCCCACCGATATCGACCGGGCTCTCAAAGGGGTCCGGGGTGATCTCCAGAATCGACTGGAGGCCGCGGTACAGAGACTCGACGCTGCAGCCGCTTTCGTCGACTCCAATCAGCCTCGATTTCATCGATGCGAGCAAGGCGTCGAGATGTTCATGCTGCTCGTTGTCCGCCATGCCCCGTCTGACCACCAGGGCCGGTATTCCGATCGACAGGATGTCTACCAGCGAATTGTAGCCGCCGAAAATAACCGCACTCCTGGATCCGAACAGCGCCTCGATATACTGATCTCCGAACGGTTCCGCCGAGCAGAAATCGAGTCCCTGCAGCTGTTGACTGATGGCCTGGTACTGATCTCCGCCGAGAAAAAAGCGGAACCGGCCGAAACCGGGACCAGCCATTGAAACTGCCTCCACCAGTTTCTTGAAAAAGACCGCCGTGTCTCCGCTGAACCACGGAATTGAAACCGTGCAGCCATAGCGCCGGTAGCCGGCCGGCTGAACGATCTCCCCCTGCTCGGCCAGTCGCGACACGTAGCCGCATTCCACCGCCTCTATACCATAGAGGCTGGCGAGCCGGGCCATGTGGCCGCTTCCCAATACGGAGCTGTCTCCATACCAGAGCAGCGCTTCGTACCAGGCTTTGAAGAGCTCGACGGCGGTGTCCGACCGGGTCTGCGCCACCGACCCCACCACTCCGCGCATCCCCAGCACCCAGCGTGTCATATCGGGGCGGTGGTCCTGCAGCGCCTCCACCAGCTCCCGGTGCTTGCCCTGGGGAGTGTGATCAACCAGAACCAGACGGGGACGGTAGAGCGCGACGACCTGCCTGATCTGCTCCGCCCGGAAACGCCCCAGATCTCTGTCGGAAAATCCGGCGGGGCCGTCGACCCCCGTCGATCTGCCATCGACAACCTCGGTATCGTAGGCGGGCAGCTTGATCCAGTCCAGGTCCGCAGAGCCGATCAGCTCCCCGGTCCGCCGGCAGCCGGTGAGAAGACACACCTTGAGGTTCGGATAGAGCCGCCGCACGGCCATGCCGACGGCAACACTGCGGCTGACGTGTCCCAATCCGCGCCCGTCATGGCCGTACAAAAGAATGTCGAGTCGCTCTTCCGCCATCGTTTTTTACCTGAATACCCGCCGCGCCTGCCAGTAGTGATCCTGCCAGTACGAGTCGGCCAGCGACGAGACCGTCACCCCCTTCGTTTCAGAGACGTGGAGAAACGACCGTTTACCGAGATACATGCCGATATGCCGATCGTTCCAGCCGGTTTTGAACAGAATCAGGTCACCTGCCCGCAGTCCGCCATCGACGATCTGATTTCCGGTACGAGCCAGCTGCTTGGTGGTACGGGGCAGGTTCACCCCGAACTGCTGGCGATAGGTGAGCTGCACGAATGCCGAACAGTCGATCCCTTTTCTGGACTGCCCTCCGTTGCGGTAGCGGATGCCTTTCCATTCCTGGTACTGGCTGAGCAGCCGGTTCTTCACTTCCGCGGTGCTCAAGCCGAGTTCGGGCAGGAAAACCGGCTGGCGGACCGGCGCCTTGCCGCAGCCGGCCATGCTCAGCAGCAGGATCGCGATCAAGGCTGGAACCGCCAGATCCCGTATGCTCCGGGTTGTGAAGTCGTCTCTCATGTCAATTTCTGACGGACACCGCGGCTAGGCGATCCGCGAACTTTGAAGAAGCGCCACACCGATGAACGAATATCCGGCAGCGGCAAACATCAGGGTCAACAGCAGGCAGAGCAGGCGCCCGCCCACCCGCGACTCGGCGTTGGCTGCGCCGATGCCGATCATCAGCGCAACCGGAAAAAGATATCTGCCCTGGGCCTGAAAATCTACCGTCCATGAATGATGGAGCGATGCACCAATCAGTGCTGCCGCAAAAAAGAGCGCACCGATCATGATCACCCGCTCGGACCAGGTTCCCCGGAGCAGTACCGAACCGGCAACGAATACAAACAACGCCAGCACCAACCAGCGGACCAGGTCGTAGTACACATGGGTTGCACGCACGGTCATATGGCCGTAGACTCCGAAGGCGCTGGTAAAGGTCTTTTCGAACCAGCGGTGAACGGTGATGATTTTTTTCAGTGTCACCCCGCGTTCTTTCATCTGCTGGTAGACGTGCCGCTTTTCGAGTTCGGTCTGCGGATTGAACAGCGGTTCCGCGGTCTCCATCCTCATCGATGCGATTTTCTCATCTCGATCAAGGCCGTTGATGCCGTAATCGAGCCCGGTTTTCAGCAACGGCAGAATCACCCCGATCAGGCAGATCAGGAGGAGCCGGCTGAGCATCCGCCGGGCGTCCAGGCTCCTGCGGTTCAACCAGATGCGGTAGCAGACCACGGCGCCCAGGAAGATCCCGAGCGGATAATAATTCTTTTTGATCAGAAACAGAAGCCCGACCGTCACGATCGGCACCAGCAGCTGAAGCGGATGAACCGAATCGCAGCCATTGGTCAAAAACCGGTTCAATACGGAGTTGGCGTCGACAACCTGCCATCCGGCCAGCACCGCCACCGCCACCGCAAATCCATCTGAGTTGCAGGAGGAGAAAACATACCAGAACTGCGGCGAGATCAGCAGCACCGCCATCACCATCCTGCTGCGCGCATATCTGATGGAAACCAGTACCAGCGACAGGAACAGCAGGACATTGAACAGTCTCAATCTGAGATGGTCTGGCACCGGAAGCGATTCGGTGAGAGCTGCGAACTTGCCGGCAACCAGGTAGTAGATTTCATTGCCGTTCAGCCGCGAGTTTCCGTATCTACTGTAGGTGTGGCGTATATCCTGGTCGGTGACGTCGGGCGGCAGCCAATGATCGAGGTAGTAGTTCGCGGCCTGAATATGGACATACTCATCCGGGTGCACGTAGGGCTTGGTGACAACCGCCATGACCAGGGCCAGGGTTGCCGCTGCGGCCAGAAAGAGGGGAATATATTTTTTTTCAACATAGAGCTGCCGGGCTGTCCTCCCGGTCAGGTAGAAAAGCAGAAACAGGGCCAGGATCCGGGCGGATTCAGCGGGCCACCCGAAGACGCCGCGGACCAGGGTAGGCTGCCAGACAAAATACGGATCGCGGTCTGACGAAATCGTTACTAGTCGATTGGCGTCCAGGCTGAAGCCGGCGACCTGGCCGTTCGGTTGTAAAACCGCATGCGCCCCGATCAGCGTCACCGGCTGCCACCCCTTCTGCTTGATCACGAGGCGGTGAATGGTGCTGGTTCCCCGGTAATCGTGGGGATCCAGACGCAGCCGCTGGACCGTGCCGATGTCGGTCAGGTAAAACCGGTATTCCCGCTGCTCCGGGGATACCAGAACTCGGCTGTTGCGGCCGGCGGAAAAGTCTTCTCCCTCCCCCGCCCAGTAGATCCTCAGAAAGGTGCGCTTATCCACGTCGATATTCACCTCCACCAGGGCCCGGTTCACGAAATAGCCGTAATAGGCAGCGCACAACAGAGCGCAGACGGCGATCAGGAACCATTCGCTGCGTCTCCGAGAGAGCCAGGCCGTCATGCCGCTCCTGCTAGTTTCCCTGAGATTCAGCGGTGATCAGAGACAGGTGCAGATCACAGACGTTGGTGTTGGTGGGGCCGGTCTTGAGCAGGCCTTCGCATTGCTCCAGAAAATGATACGAGTCGTTGTCGCCGAGAAATTTGAGCGGGTCCAGCCCTAGGCGCTGTGCTTTCGCGAGCAGATCCAGGTCGGCGAAGCCGCCGGCTGCATCGGTGGGCCCGTCGTTGCCGTCGGTCGAGGCCGCGAGAAAGCAGATCGAGGTGCACAAGGCTTTATGGCGCGCAATCTCGAGCAGGTAGGCCAACGCCATCTCCTGGTTGCGGCCGCCCTTGCCGGCCCCCCGGATCTGGACCACCGGCTCGCCGCCCGACAGGATGCACACCGGCGGTGCGGCAATGGTCGACTGCGCCGCGCAGTCAATGGCTATGCCCGCCAGTAGTTTCGCTATCTCCCTGGCTTCGCCGGTAATCCTGCTGGTCAGCCGCACCACCCGGTAACCGCGCTTGCGAGCCTCTTCCGCGGCGCTGTTCAGCGCCTCGATATTGGTCCCGATCAGGATGTTTTCGGTCAATAACAGATGATCGCTGCCGGGCTTCAACGTCTCCGGCAGATCGCCGCGCAGCCCGGCCTGAAGAACGTCACGTACGGTTTCGGGGATGTCCCGGTCGATTCCGTATTTTTCCAGGATCCGCCAGGCGTCGTCATAGGTTGTCGGATCTCCGCAGGTAATACCGGAAGCGATGCTGGACAGCGCATCTCCCACCACATCCGACAGGATGAAGTTGATCGACCGGGCCGGCGCCAGCCGCTCGAGCAGCCTGCCGCCCTTGATCAGCGACAGGTGCTTGCGGATGCAGTTTATCTCCTCGATATCGGCCCCGCAGGAGAGCAGCAGGCCCGTGGTTTTCTGCTTGTCCTCGAGGCTGACCGCATAGTCCCGGTGGCCGTCGCGCCCGTTGAAGGGCAGGGGCAGAAGCGCCGAACCGCCGCCGGAAATCAGGGAAATCACCAGGGTCGACTGATCCGCCCGATCGGCCAGAGCGAGGATCTTCTCCGCTCCCCGGCGGCCGTTTTCATCGGGGACGGGGTGATCAGCCTCGACGATGTCTACCTTTGCCAGAGTCTCGACATGACCGTATTTAACGACAATGGTCCCGCCATCCAGACGGTCCCCCAGGATCCGCTCCATGGCCAATGCCATCGGCGCCGTCGCCTTCCCGGCACCGATGATCAGCACCGTGCGATAGGGAGCCAGATCGAACATTCTCTCCTCGTCTCCCAGTCTGACCGCGAGGATATCTCCGTCCAAACGCACATGATCGACGAGCATGCGGTATGGATCCACCCGGTTCAGACCGGCCTGAAATATGGCCTTGAGGTCCTCTCTTCTCGCAGACAACATCATGCGGCTCCTTTTACTGATGGTACCGGCCTACCGTGAAAAATAAGGGTTTGGGTTCATGATCACGGCCCACAACACCACGTTGCCGATGGCATATATTTGATATTCAATGAAAAAATTTTTCTTGCGCAACGCCGCGCTGGGGCCAAAAGACAATTTTTCAAGGCAGCCGATGGTTTTTCCCATACGATCCGAACCATTATACTGTTATTATGCATTGTTAGCCAGTAGTTGAGCCAATGATGCCCTGATCGGCTCCGTTTTTGATCACCGCGGGGCCGCAATTGCGATGCCGATGCCTTCGGAGCGGACACCGAGCAGATGAAGCTGATGTTCTACATGCCGTTCAAGCCGCCGGATCATGTCAACCCGTCAGGGGACCTGATCACCGGCCGGGAACTGCGGGATTCGTTGCTCGCTGCCGGTCACTCGGTCAACATCGCAAGCGATCTGCGCAGCCGCTGGATATACTGGAAACCGGGGGCTCTTTTGAGGCTGCAGAAAGAACGCCGCCGAATCCGGACGACCCTGAAAGCGAGCCCGTCCGACCTCTGGTTCACCTACCACAGTTACTACAAGGCGCCGGACATGCTGGGACCACACTGCAGCATGCAGGGCCGGATTCCCTACGTCATATTCCAGGGGATCTATTCAACCAAACGCAGGCGCAGTCTCGCAACGCTGCCGGGTTTTCTGCTCAACCGCAAGGCCCTGCTGACAGCCCGGTTGGTATACACCAACAAGCGTTCCGATGAAAGGAACCTGGCCCGTCTCCTGCCTCGGGAGCGGCTCTGCTACATCGCCCCGGGAATCCACCCGGAAGAGTTCGACTTCGATGGAACTGCCCGTGCCGAGTTGAGAAATCGCTGGCAGGTCGGCGACAGGGTGGTGATCTTCACCGCCGCGATGTTCAGGCCGGGGGTGAAAACCCGGGGGGTGAAACAGGTTCTGGCCAGCTGTGCGACCTTGAAACGGGCCGGCAGGGATCTGTTTCTGGTCGTTGCCGGCGACGGTCACAGCCGAACCGAGCTGGAAGCGCAGGCTCGACAGGATCTCGGACCCGATCACCTGTTTCTCGGAAAAATCCCGCGCCACGACCTGCACCGCTACTACAGCGCTGCTGATCTCTTCGCATTTCCCGGCATCCAGGAATCTCTCGGCATGGTCTACCTCGAAGCCCAGGCTGCGGGGCTGCCGGTGGTCGCGTTTGCTGACTGGGGTGCGGCTGAGGCGGTGATCGACCGGC
>JAJDNR010000048.1 GCA_022340565.1 Desulfofustis sp. | reverse complement strand
CTTCTCGTTGGCGAAGATCGAGGCCGGGGTTTCCGGCTTGATGCGCAGCGACAGCCATGACACCAGCAGCAGGGACACGCCGAATACGATGAACAGGCCGGTATAGAGGATCTCCGAATAATCCTTGCGGTAGGACACGCGTATATTGCCGGAATGCCAGCTCGACACCAGGTAGGCAGGTTCCTGCACCACCGTCATGTACCTGGATCCGTCAGCTTTGGTGACCTGGACGACATCATCCTTGACCACCAGTTCGGTGACGGACTTCTGGTCGATATCGTCCAACAGGTCGGAATAATCTTTCTGGGGCAGCCTGGTCTCGAGATGATAGATCATCATGACGATGAACAATACGAAGCTGATCATGAAGAATATCAGCAGATTTCTAACCAGTATCGCCATGACGTCCAAGAAGGGTGAGATGGATTGCAGGTGCGTGAAACTCCCGTCTCTGCCTATAAAAACAATTATACAATTAATTCCAGAAAGTTAAAAGTCACCCCCCGGCTGACAGAAAGATTAAAAAAGGCCATGGGACCCTCAGATCCCATGGCCTGTACCATGCAGATGAAACAAACGATAGTGAAACGTGCCGCTACATTCCGGTCACCGCTTTCAACCAGTCACCGACAAAGGCCAGCGGGCCGCCGCTGGCGGCCATACCTCCGACGATGCAGGCAAGACTCCACAAACCCACGACCACGCCGAAGGCGGCGACGGTTACGATGCCGACTCGCGATACCTCGGTGGTACTGTTCGTGGTTACCGCAGGAACGCTTCCGGTTTTCTGCTCTACCCTGATTCGCTCGCTCATGTCTCCCTCCCCGATCAGGAACCGATTACCGCCCTGAACCAGTCGGCGACCAGTGCTCCGGGCCCGCCGCTGGCTACCATGCCGCTCACCAGGGCGACGGTCGCCCAGACCCCGATGGCCAGTGAACTGATTCCCACGACGGCGATACCGACCTTGTATATCTGCTCATCTACTTTGCCGATGGATCCGGTTTGAGTCCTTGTCTTTTGTGCGGCTGCTGATTTCATCTGGTGTCCTCTTGAATTGAGTTGAACGGTTTCAACGAATATCTTTGCCACCTATAATGCACCATACGTGCCACATTGTCGTAATATTTTAGCAACCTCAACGCTATCTTTACATCATATTGAAATCAATATATTTTTTGTGCTGGTTTCGGGGATAAGATAAGGAGTTGCAGGAGCAGATGGGGGGCGCCGCGCACTGTTGCGCACCTGTTGCGACGCAACATCGCGCAACAGGCATGCAACAGGTGCGCAACAGTTATTGGTCGAAGGTGATGCCCAGCCGCTTGATTTTCCGGTACAGCGTCGACCGGTCGATCGACAGAATCCTGGCCGCCTCGGATTTGTTGCCTGCCGCCTGCCGCAGGGCAGCGACCACGGTCTGCCGCTCATGCTCCGCCGATCGAGGCGGTGGCGCCGGCGGCTGCGACATCAGGCGGGTGTTCGGCGCGCGAGCATCTCCACTTTCGACGTCTCTTCTCGCCTCCCATTTAGCAACCATATCCTCCGGGAGATGCTCGACCAGCAGATTGGGACCGGCGCACAAAATGGTTCCGCGTTCGAGGACATGTCTCATTTCCCGGACATTACCGGGCCACGAATAGGCAGTGAGGATCGTCATCGCTCGGTCGGAGACGCTGTGAATCCTGCGGTTGTGCTTCTCACAGAAGAACATCAGGAAATGGTTGATGAGCAGCGGCAGGCACTGGCGCCGTTCGCGCAGCGGCGGCAGGTTGATCTCGACGACATTGATACGGTAGTAGAGGTCTTCCCTGAATTGCCCCCTCCTGACCATATCCCTGAGATCGACATTGGTCGCCGCGATGACGCGGACATCGACTTTGACCGGGTTGTCGCTGCCCACCGGGGTAAAGGTCATCTCCTGCAGAAAGCGCAGCAGCCGGAGCTGCATGCGGGGAGTGATATCGCCGATCTCATCGAGCAGAAGGGTTCCCTTATCGGCCTGCAGGAGCCTTCCCGGCCGGTCGCGGTCGGCGCCGGTAAAGGCGCCTTTGCGGTGCCCGAACAGCTCGCTTTCCAGCAGATCTTCGGCCAGCGCAGCACAGTCCACCTTGATCAGCGCCATTTCGTGACGGCCGCTTTCCGCGTGCAGCGCCTCGGCGGCGAGTTCCTTGCCGGTTCCCGACTCCCCGGTGATCAGTACGGTGGTGTCCACCTTGCCGACGTTTTCGATGAGCCGGTAAATGCGCTGCATCGATTCACTGGCGCCGATGAAGCCATGGAAGCTGTTGCGGCCGTGCTCCGCCGGGTCGGCCTTTTCCCTGGTGATGTCCCGGGCCACCAAGACCGCCCCGATCAGCGCCTCGTCCCCGGTCTCGAGCGGCGCCGCGGTGAGCAGTACCATTTTCACCGAACCGTCGGGCTTCACACATTCGACCAGATGCTCGCGGATCACCTGCCCGGTCTCTATGACCTGTCGGGCATCTCTCAGACACGCCGCCCCCATGTCTCCGGGAATTTTATCCACCTGGTCGGCGGCATCGACCCGGAAATCCCTGAACCATTGCTGGGCTGCGTGGTTGAGCTTGAGTATGTTGAGCTGGTGATCGACCGCGATAATTGCATCCCTGACCGAACTGAAGATTGCTTCGAGATAATAGCGATAGGTTTCATTCTTGCGGATCAGCTCCTGCTTTTCCAGCTCCAGCTCACGGTATTTCAGCGCCTGGGATACGATTCTGAGCAGCTTTTCCTTGTTGACCGGCTTGGCGAGATAGTCGAAAGCCCCGTAGCGCACCGCCTCGGAAGCTGAATCGAGATTCGGGAATCCGGTGATCATTACCACCGGACAGGTGATGCCGGTCTCCCGGATATGGCGCAGCAGATCGGTGCCCTTGTCGGCGCCCAGGACGATGTCGCTGATGATCAGGTCGAAGGGAGACACGGAGATCAACTCCACCGCCTGCGCCAGGGTCGAGGCAACCGTCACCTGTTGATACCCGGCGCGTTTGAGAAACATTTCGAAAGTGAGGCGCAGGCTCTCCTCGTCATCGACGATCAGAATACGGTAATCACGCATCCCCGCCCCCTGCCTGAAGTCCCGCCGCCGGTATCTCGAAAATGATGTCGGTGTAGCGGTTGAGCACCGAATCGACGCTGAGCGTGCCGCCGTGGTTCTGGATGATACCGAAGCTGATGCTCATGCCGAGACCGGTTCCCTGCCCCTTCGGTTTGCTGGTGAAAAACGGCTCGAACAGCTTATTGAGGATCCCCTGTGGAATGCCGGTTCCCAGGTCCCGGACCGTTGTACGGATGAACTCGTTGTCTCCTTCTCTGACCGGCTCGCAGCGTATGATGATTTTCTTGTCTTCGGTGGGCGCCTGGTATCGCTCGTTGAGCGCGTACCTGCTGTTGTTGATGGCATTGAAAATCACCTGCTGCAGCTGCATGAAGTTGCCGATTACCACGCATGGTGCGTCAGCAAAGGCCCGCTCGACGACGATCCCTTCCTTGGTGAGCTGGTGGTCGACCAGCGTCAGACATTCGGAGATGACCGTGCGCACGTCGACCTCGCTGAACTCGTTCTCGTTTTCCCGGGCGAAGGACAGCAGACTGTCGATGATCGACGCGATGCGCTCCCCCTCGCTGACAATTCTCCCGGACAACTCGGCCTGCAGCGAACCGGTCTCGGCATCGTCCTGAATCAGCTGGGCAAAATTGATGATTCCGTTGATCGGGTTGTTGACCTCATGCGCGACACTGGCCGCCAGTTCACCGATTGCCGCAAGCTGCGCGGTTCTGATCGACTCTACCCGAAGTTCCTCCTCCCGGGTCAGCCGCCGCGCCTGCAGCATCATGGTCCGGACCCCGCCATCATCATCGGCCAGCGGCGAAATGATCAGATGGTACTCTCCACCCAGCCCCGGCAGGCGGGTGTCTTCACTCTTGGCTCCGCAGGTCTTCAGAAATACTTCGAGCGGGCAATCGATGTGCGGCCAGCGGCCGCCGTGGATGATCTGGCAGATCCCCATGCCGACGATGTCCTCCCGTTGTTTGCCGACAGC
>JAJDNR010000022.1 GCA_022340565.1 Desulfofustis sp. | reverse complement strand
CGCAGACAGGTGGAACGCGGTGGCGGCACCTTCATCGAAAACACCGCCGTTCATATCGACCCGATCCACTCCTCGGTCACCCTTGCAGACGGTTCTACCCTTTCATACGACGCGTTGAGTTGTAACACCGGCTCCCAGGTTTCAACCGATATTCGCGGGAATAAAGACGAGATAATCCCGGCCAAACCGATTGCAGGACTGATTGCAGCCCGGAAACGCCTGACCGAGTTGATCGGGCGGGGGGCAGTGCACGTCGGTATCGTCGGCGGCGGCCCGTCGGCTGTGGAACTGGCATGTAACGTACGGCAACTGGCCGATAGGCATGACAGCAGTCAGGTGCGCATCACCCTTTTTGCCGGTCATCGGATCTTCCCCGGCAGACCCCCCCGCCTGCAGCGAATCGTCAAGAGGTATCTTGCCAAGCGACAGATAACAGGAATTGAAGAGAGCCGTATCGTGTCGGTATCCGGGGGTGCGGTCAAGACCGACCGGAAACAGCACCATTCCTGTGACTTGATTTTCACCGCCACCGGCGTTGCCCCTGCACCCATGCTGCGCCAATCCGGCCTGAGTACCGAGCAGGGAAGCGGGCTGGCGGTCAATAGATACCTGCAGTCGATCACCTATGAAAATATCTTCGGAGGCGGAGACTGCATCGATTTTGTCAGTTCCCCACTCGACAAGGTCGGGGTCTACGCGGTTCGCCAGAACCCCGTGTTGCTGCACAATCTGCTCGCCTTCCTGAACGGTCGGCCGCTGCGACCGTTTTCTCCCGGCGGCGGCTATCTGCTGGTCTACAACATGGGTAAAGGTCATGGCATCCTCGCCAAAGGGGCGCTCATCTTCTCCGGCCGGCTCGCCTTTGTGATCAAGGACTACATAGATCGCCGCTTCATGCGGGCATACCGGTGCTGAGCGGTCCCTCTGTCGATTCTATCTGGAATAATTTTCCCCGCCCTGATGTTCGATACGGATTTTTTATTGTTGATTGATGCTTCGCCGGAGTATGTATGGCTTTTGGCGGCTTTATCTTGAATAACTCATTGAAAGTACATCACGAATCTCATGAAGACTTACCGACGTGTTTTGACGATTGCCGGCTCTGACTCAGGCGGTGGGGCCGGCATCCAGGCAGACCTGAAGACGATGTCAGCGTGCGGCTGCTTCGGAACCAGTGCGATCACTGCAATCACCGCCCAGAATACACTCGGCGTGACCGATATCCACCCAGTTCCGATTGCCACGCTCGAAGCCCAAATACGGGCAGTGCTGGACGATATCGGCACCGACGCGGTAAAGCTCGGCATGCTGCACTCCGTTGAGGTGATCGAATGTGTCGGCCGCCTGCTGCGGGAGTATCAGATTACCAACGTAGTTCTCGACCCGGTAATGGTGGCGACAAGCGGTGCCAAACTCATTGAGGATGAAGCAATTACTGCCCTCCAGGAAGTCCTCTTCCCGCTGTCGCGCATCATCACGCCGAACATTCCCGAAGCGGAGATCATCATCGATGCACCGCTGGTAAGCTGGGAAAAGCTTGAATCGACTGCCGCCAGACTGGGAAGGATGTTTGGAATCTCGGCTCTTGTTAAAGGCGGTCATCTCAGCGGCGAAAGGTTGCTCGACGTGCTCTACGATCACGAAACGGGCATAATGCACCGCTATTCCAACCCCAGGATAGGGACCGCCAACACTCACGGAACCGGCTGCACGCTGTCGTCTGCCCTCGCATCATTTCTCGCTGCAGGGTTCACCATACCCGACGCCGCCGCGAGAGCGATCGACTATGTGGCAATGGCGATCCTGCGGGGATCGGTCTATTCCATAGGCCGCGGCCACGGGCCGGTCCACCATTTCCACCGGCTCTGGGAGTGACGAGAGAAACCTTCATTCACGGTCTTTCACAACCGTAATCCTCCGGATCTGGGGATCGCTGAAGCCGTCCTGAGCGTCCCGCACGGTTGTCGAAAAACTGTACAGCACCGCACCACGCCTGCCTGCCTGGAACCAGTGCTTTTCATAGGGTTCGAAGGTCAACTGGTCTCCCGGTTCGAGGATAATCTCATGTCTCAACGTGTAAACATCGCCTTTTCCGGGGACAATAAAGCCATCCTGGAGGGTATCAGGTCCGTCGACATAAAATCGCAGATCGCCCCAGATGTGCCGGATGGTTTCCTGCTTTCCCGGATCGTCGCCGACTCGTGGATGCCAGTGCTCGGGTTCCGTCTGATCCGGAAACAGCACCAGCACCTTAGCGGCGAGTCGGTCGGTGCTGACCATCGTGAACACCTCGACCCCTTCAGCCCGCAGGTTTCCGAGTCCGAAATCGACGACCTCGATGGTCTCCACCTCCTCTTCTGTGATCTGCAATCCGGCCTCCCGAATCATCCTGGCCGCCAGTTGCCGCGCCTCTTTCTGTTCCTCTCGGGTGATCACCTCTAGCCCTCCTCACGGTTGTCGGTCGTTTTCTTCTTTTTTTTAAATGAACAAAAGATTCAATATTAGTAATGAAATCAGGGCGATTAAACTACCACACATTTCCCATACCAGCTTTTTTATCTTATTTTACCCTGTATTTCCATATACATATTACCGATTAAGAGATGTTCGGCATCCTCGCTAGAAAAACGTTGACAAGCGTTTGTTTTTTTTATATTGAATTTTGTATACAAAAATTATTTCCTGTTTTCAAGCATTACCTGAAATCTCGAGACATGGGAAAACCGCTCATCAAATCTGAAAATCTGGACCAGAAGGCCTATCAGATTATCAAGACCATGATCGAAAACCGTGAACTGATGCCAGGCCAGAAGATTCCTCAGGAAAAACTCGCCGCAGATCTCGGTATCAGTCGTACCCCGTTGATCAGCGCACTCAAATTCCTCGAGCAGGAAAAACTCGTCGAGGTGAAACCGCGGCGGGGCTTTTTCGTGCGACTCTTCTCCCTGGAGGAGATGGTTTCGATTTTCGAGATCCGCGAAGTTCTCGAAGGACTCTCAGCCCGGAGGGCGGCAGAGTCGATCAGCAACGGCCAGATCCGCAATCTACGCACAATTTTCGAGCCGTTTTCCGACACCCGGGACATAACCGATTTCCAGGCTTATTCAAAGGCAGACCGGAAATTTCACAACTATATCGCCCATATCAGTTCGCAAGAATTCCTGAGGTCGATTCTCCAGACAGTCAACCTCGTTTCCCTGGCCTATCTCTACCCGACCAAGGAAGGATTGATCCGCCTGCCCAACGAAACGATCGGGGAACACATCGATATCGTTGAGGCAATTTGCGCCCATGACCCGCAGGCAGCCGAATATACCATGCGGCATCATCTGCAGAAAACCTCAAACCATTTGAAACATCAAATAAACTCAAAGATATCAATGATCAAGGAGGTGAATAGCGAGTAGCGAGAACGTTTTTGATCTGCTCCCCCCGCGGGAACATGAACCGAAACAATAACCAACAAGAACGACTACCAAGGGAGGTTGAAATGAAAAGGATTCTATGTATCGCTGTGGCAGTTTTCCTGGCCTTCTCCTGTAGCGCTTATGCGGCAGGAAAATTCCCATCGAGGAACATCACCAACATTGTGGTGTGGAGTGCCGGTGGCGGCACCGACACCTGCAACCGCATCATTTCCGCGGAAATGGCCAATATTCTCGGCGTCAACATCAACGTGGTCAACAAGACCGGAGGTGTCGGCGGCTCGGTGGGCATGGCCGAAGCCTACGGCATGGCGCATGACGGTTACACCCTCTGCGGACTCTCCGAGTCCTGCGTAACCGCCGGTGTTCAGGGCGGCTGGGACAAGCGTTTCGACGTCTGGGACCCCTTCATCGTCGGCGGCTCCCCTGACCTGATCTCGGTCACACCCGACACCCCGTACAAGACCCTTAAGGATCTGATCGAAGCCGCCAAGAAAGAGTCCGGCTCGATCAAGGCCGCTGCCAGTGCCGCCGGCTCGATCCATCACCTCAACCTGCTCGCCCTGGAAAAAGGTTCCGGCGCCAAATTCAACTTCATCCCATACAGCGGCTCGGCTCCGAGCCAGAATGCCGCCATGGCCGGAGAGGTAACGGTCGTCGTCACCTCCCTCGCAGAGCAGCAGCAGCTCCTTCGCGGCGGTAAATTGCGGCCGCTGGCCATGCTGATCCCGGATTCCTTCGAGGTCCAGGACATCGGCACGGTTCCTTCGGGCTTCACCGACTATCCGGAACTGAGCAAATATCTGCCGATTAGCCAGGCCATCGGTTTCGCGGTTCCTTCCGATACCCCTGACGAGGCCAAGGCAGTGCTCGTTGATGCCTTCAGCAAGGCGATTGCCACCGACAAGGTCAAGACCTGGGCAAAGGAGAACTACTACCTGCTCTCCGGCAAGACCGGCGATGCGGCCCGGGCTGAATTCGCCGCCCTCGAGTCCAATTTCGCCTGGACCCTGTGGGAGCTTGGCGCCGCCAAGGTAAACCCGGAAACCCTGGGAATTCCGAAACCCTAACCGTTAACCAAGGGTCACCGCACCCGGTGTTCCCGGATGGTTCCCCGTGCCGCCTGAGAAGCGACTCAGGCGGCACATTTGATTAACGAACTGCGTTTTTTCAGGATCTCTACCCATGATGGAAAAAGAAACGCTTAGAAAAGCCGACTTCTTCTCCGGCTTGGCCGTCTGCCTGCTCGGTCTGTTCATCATCAGCCAGGGACTGAAAATGCCGATGAAGGACTCCTGGGGTGGGGTCATGAACGTCTGGTTTGTCTCCCCTGCACTCTTCCCGCTCTTTGTCGGGGCCATGCTGGTGCTCCTCGGCGCCCTTCTGGTACGCAGCGCCATCAACAGCATCGGCCTGGCAGGGGTCAGGGAAGCATTCGTCTACCTTGGCAGCCACCGGCTGGCCGCTTACCTGCGCGAGGAAGAGACCATACGCTTCTACGGCATCGTGGTCGCCCTGCTCGGCTATGTGTTCGTGCTGGTGCCCTCTGTTGATTTCTTCCTGTCCTCGGTGCTCTTTCTGCTGCTCTTCTTCACCATGTTCTACTGCGGCGACCATGCCCACCTGCTGCGCACCCTGTATGGAATGGGCGCCGGTTTCGCACTGCTGATAGCAATGCTGGCTCTGACGCTGGATAAGACCCTGGCGACCGCGATCCCCTTCCCCGCCGACTGGCTGGTGCTCTGTTATATCATTATCCTGATCGCCTTCAATATCAACGCCTTCCGCGCCAATCAAGAGGACCGGCGAAAATTGAAGATCAGCCTGATCATCGGCCTTATCGCCCCGCTCACCATCGGCGTCATTTTCAAATATTTCCTGATGGTGCCCCTGCCCTCTGAAGGGCTGGTGGTCGCCCTGCTCGACGCCGTCTGGTACGCCGATTTCTGGTCATAGAGGAGCGCTGAAGCCATGCTTGTATTCGAACGAATCCAGAATTTTTTTGAGATAGTCCTGTCGATGCTCGGCGACCCGGTTGCCGTCGCTGTCCTTTTCGGCTCGGTGCTGCTCGGTATCATCTTCGGGGCGATGCCGGGGCTCACCTCCACCCTCGGGGTGGCGCTCCTCACCGCACTCACCTACAGCATGGACACCGATCTGGCGATGATCTGTCTGCTCGCCATATACGTCGGTGGCACCTACGGCGGCTCCTACTCGTCGATCCTGATCAACATCCCCGGCACCGCCGCCGCCGCGGCCACCGCCCTGGACGGGTATCCCCTCGCCTGCAAGGGAGAAGGCGGTCGGGCCATCGGCCTGACCACAACCGCCTCGACCATCGGCACGATTGTCTCGATGCTCTTCGTGGTGTCGATTTCGCCGATCATCTCCCATTTTGCCCTGCAATTCACCTCTTTCGAGTTTTTTCTGCTGGCTTTCTTCGGGATTCTGATCAGCGGCACCCTCACCGCCCCGGACCTGGTGGTCAAGGGCTGGATCTCCGGATTTCTCGGCCTCTTCCTGGCCTGCATTGGCAGGGATCGGCTGCAGTTCTTCCCCCGCTTCACCTTCGGCATCCCGGAGTTGGACAGCGGCATCGAGGTGGTGCCGGTGCTGATCGGCGCCTTCGGCATCCCGCAGATCATCGAGGTACTGAAGGCCCAGACCCAGATGGCCAAGGCCAAGAAGCTGCAGCGTATCATCCCCGAATTCAGCACGGTGATGCGCAACATCCCGGCCATCATCCGTTCAGCCCTGATCGGCGTCGGCATCGGCGCGGTGCCCGGTATCGGCGAGGACATCGCCGGCTGGGTGTCCTACGGCACCGCCAAGAACACCTCGAAGCACCCGGAGACCTTTGGCAAGGGGGAGCTCCAGGGGGTTCTCGCCAGCGAGACGGCCAACAACGCCTGCGTCGGCGGGGCGATGATTCCGCTGCTCAACCTCGGCATTCCCGGCAGCCCGCCGGCAGCGATGCTGCTCGGGGCTCTCATGCTGCACGGGGTGACCCCGGGTCCGATGATCACCTTCGAACATCCGACCTTCATCTTCGAAATCGCGGCGATCCTGCTGCTCGCCTCGGTGGCCATGTGGTTCACCGGCATGGTGCTGGCCAAGCAGGTGGTCAAGGTGCTCTTCATCCCTACCCAGCTCTTCATGCCGATCATCGGGGTGCTCTGCATTATCGGCTCCTATTCCCTCGGACTCAGCGTCTTCAACCTGTTCCTGATGCTGCCGGTGGGGATCATCTGCTATTTCATCACCCGTATGGGCTACCCGATCGCTCCGCTGGTCATCGGCGTGATCCTCGGCCCGATGGCCGACGAGAACCTGCGCCGCGCCCTGATGGTTTCCCAGGGCAGTTTCCTGCCGATCTTCCAGCGGCCGGTGGCGCTCATCCTCTTTCTGGTCATCGTTTTCACCGTGATCAGCCAGTTCCGCTGGTACAAGCGGCTGGCTACCATGGTGAAGGACAAGCTGTTCAACCGTAACCCCACGCCCCGGACTTGATTTACCAGGGCACACACGCAACTACTGGAGTACCATCATGCTCAAACTGGCAATCATCACAAGTTTTCTGTCCCAGACCAAAGATCGCTTCCATCTCTACAACCAGCCGCTCGACCTGGAAGAGAAGTTCGCCCTGCTCTCCACAATAGAAGGCTACAGCGGCGTGGAGATCGTGCACCCTTACGAGGTAAATGTGGCGGCACAAACCAAGGCCCTGCTCGACACTTACCGCCTCAAGGTCGCGGCGGTCAACGTCAATGTCAAGGCCGAACCGGAATTCCGTAACGGCGGGGTCACGTCCCTGGAACAGGAGGTCAGGGAGAAGGCCGTCCAATTCATCAGAAACGCCAAGGATTTCGCCGCCGACATCGGCGCCGACAAAGTGACCTGCTGCCCGCTCGGCGACGGCTATGAGTTTGCGTTCCAGAACGACTATGCATTGGCCTGGCGTCATTTGATCGAGACCTTCTCCTCGGCTGCTGACTACCGCCGCGAGATCCCTCTGTTCATCGAATACAAGCCCAGTGAAACCAGGGGACGCTGCTTCGTCGACACCGCCGCCAAGGCGCTGTGTCTACTCAACGACATCAAGATCAAGGAAATGGGGGTGACGCTCGATTTCGGCCACTCCATGTACGGCAATGAAAACCCTGCTGAAGCGGTGTCGCTGCTGCAGGCAAGTCCCTACAGCTACTACATCCACATCAATGACAACGATGGAAAATGGGACTGGGACTATTTCTGCGGCACCAAACATTTTCTCGATTATGTTGAATTTCTCTATTACCTGAAGAAGTACGACTACCATGACTACATGACCTCCGACACCTCACCGACCAGATGGGACATCAAGGGAACCTTCGAGGCCAACAGCAGGCTCACGATGAACATATGGAACCTTTTCGACCGTATCGACCTCGGTGCTCTGGAATCGCTGATGGCCGCGGGTGATTACATCGAGACCTGGAAGTTCATCGAGCAGAACATCTTCTCAATAAAATAATCAGGAATCTGTCATGACCGATCCGATTCTACCCCTCGACTACCTGACAACGCTGCCTCCGGAATGGGGTGAAGACCTGCTGCCAGGCATACAGCGGGAATTGAAACATTCCTCGTATAAGGTGGTCGTTCTAGACGATGACCCTACCGGAACACAGACGGTACGCGATATTCCGGTACTCACTCGGTGGAATGTGAAAGAACTCGAGGAAGAGCTCACAGGAGACATTCCGGCTTTCTACATCCTCACCAACAGCAGAAGCCTCACCGAACCCAGGGCCTGTGAACTGGCCGCCGAGATCGGTACGAACCTGAAGGCTGCTTCTGATAGCAGCGGAGTGCGCATTGTCGTCATCAGCAGGAGCGATTCAACCCTGCGCGGCCACTTTCCATCGGAGGTGGCGGCTAACGCCCGGGTGCTCGGCAAAGATCACCTGCCTTATCTGGTGCTGCCGTTCTTCCTGGAAGGCGGCCGCTACACGATTAACGACATCCATTACGTAAAAGAAGGCGAGTCATTGGTGCCGGCCGCCCAGACCCCCTTTGCGCGGGATGCCGCGTTCGGCTTCAAACATTCCAATCTCAGATTTTACATCGAAGAAAAGACCGGCGGCCGGATCAAGGCCGACGCGGTGACCGCCGTGTCAATCGATGATATCAGGACCGGCGGCCCCGAACGCGTTGCCGGCATATTCAGATCCGTCGCCCGGGGGTCCGCCTGTTTCGTGAATGCTGCCAGCTACCGGGATATGGAGGTCATCGTCACGGCGCTGATCGAGGTCGAAAAACAGGGCTATGAATTTCTCTATCGTTCGGCCGCCTCATTCGTCCGTACCCGAATCGGCATTGATGCCTCCAGCGGCCTGCTTCCCGGCAGGGATCTGGTCAGCGACAGCGACAAGGGCGGTCTTTTTGTGATCGGTTCGTATGTCCCCAAGACTACCAAGCAGGTTGCAAAACTGTTCGAGTTGACAGACATTGAGCAGATCGAGGTGCAGGTTTCAGCCCTGCTTGAAGACGACAGGAAGGAACAGGAAATCGGCCGGGTTATTGAACTGGCGGAGACAACCATCAAGGGCGGCCGGGACGCCGCGATTTTCACGAGCCGCATGCTGGTCGCCGGAAGCGATGCGGAATCGAGTCTGAAAATCGGCCAGATCGTGTCGGACAGCCTGGTAAAGATCGTAGCGGGCATCTCTGTTCAGCCTCGCTATCTCGTCGCCAAGGGCGGTATCACCTCGAGCGATATAGCGACCAAGGCACTGGGCATCAGAAAGGCGATGGTCATCGGCCAGGCGCTCCCCGGTGTGCCGGCGTGGCGCTGCGGCGACGAAACCCGTTATCCGGGAACCACCTACATCGTCTTTCCCGGCAATGTCGGGGAAGACGATGCCCTCGCTCAAATACAGAAAAAGGTCAGGCAGTAGGATCTGAATAACACAATCACAAGGAGAATCAATCATGAAGCATACCGTCAAAACCATTCAGGCGATGCGCGACAACAAAGAACCCATCACCATGCTCACCGCCTACGATTACCCGACTGCCAAGAAAGTGAATGACGCCGGAATCGACATGATCCTGGTGGGCGACTCCTGCGCTATGGTGGTTCACGGCCACCCCAACACCCTCACCGCAACCATGGACATGATGGTGCTCCACTGTGCCGCCGTCGCTCGAGCCTGCGATCGCACGATGGTCATCGCCGATATGCCGTTCGGCTCGTTTCAGTATTCGATCGAAGAGACGATGCGGAACGCGGCACGGTTCATGACCGAGGCGAAAGTTGACGGCGTCAAGTTTGAAGCGACCCCGTACCATATCGAGAAGACCAAGGCAATCGTGCAGATGGGAATTCCGGTGGTCGGCCATGTCGGACTCCATCCCCAAGCCGTCGGCGCCCTTGGCGGCCTTAAGGCCCAGGGCAGGGACATCAAGTCGGCCCGCAAGGTCGTTTCAGAAGCCCTGGCCCTTCAGGAAGCCGGTGTCTTTGCGATCATTATCGAAGCGGTTCCGGCTAAGCTCTCCGATTTCGTCACCAGAAAACTGAACGTTCCAACCATCAGCATCGGCGGCGGGCCGTATTGTTCCGGCCAGCTGCTGGTCACCCCCGACGTGCTCGGCATGTTCGACAGCTTCACCCCTTCGTTTGCAAAGCGATACCAGAAATTCGGTGAAATAATGATTGAAACCTTTAAAACCTATAAAGAAGAAGTCATCTCTGGAACATTTCCCGGTGAAGAACACAGTTACAAGATGTCCGACGAGGTGCTCGAATCGATCATGAAGGAGTTCGAAGACGCATAATTCGGCATCCCCCGATCGTTGCCCGGGGGATGGCCCATATGGCGGACTGATAAACCAGGCGCCTGTACTTCCGGGCGGCGACAGGGAGCACCCCGGAGATGCAGGCGCATTATTTGTTGAAGGGGACAGCCTCCTCCGTGACCAGCGCCTGATTCTTTGCTATGCAACGAGCGACGCTGCTGGTATGTTGGGGTGTATTCCAACACGCCAACCTCTTCCCGTTTCGCTACGACATGCCTCGAATTCCTCTATTCGCTCTGCTTTCGCTGCTGCTTTGGCTGCCCTGCTCAGCTGCAGCCAGAGAAGTGTCAATCCCCATCAACCTCGACTACCAGATTCTACAGGCCCTGATCATCCAGGCATCCTACACCGATCCAGGACAGACTGCCCGGGTCGTGAACGAAGCGGACGGATGCGTCGCGGTGACGCTTGCCAACCCGGGAGTTACAGGAGGAGACGGTATCGTTCATTTCGCTTCCGATATCTCGGTTTTCGTGGGGACGCCACTAGGGTCCAACTGCATGATGCCCTACGAGTGGTCCGGATCGATTATCGTGTCACAAACCCCGAAACTCAACCCACAGACCTGGGAGTTGGCCTTCGATCCGGTCGATACCAAGCTGCTCTCCGCAGACGGCCGGGTCATCGAAAGCTTCAACCTGGTGTGGGAGCGGCTGCTGCCGGTTGTCAAAGCCTATTTCAGCAGTTTCTCGATCCCCCTCGATTCACCGGTGAACGACCTTAAACGGTTTATCCTGCCGATGTTTTCCGCGGAAGCGCAACAGCAGGCAGCTCAGCTTCTGGATAGTATCAGACCGGGCGAGATCTCTGTCGACGAACGCGGGGTACGGGTGATATTGCTCGCCGACGCGGTCGAAGTTGTTCCCGCCGAATCTGATGCCGAACTGGAAACCCTCTCCGAAAAAGAACTTTACTCATTTCTCGAGCTGTGGGAGACGTGGGATTCCCTGCTCGTCTATCTGATCTCGTTTCTTGCCGAAAAGGAACTCAGCGACGATGAACAGCAGCAACTGATCGACCTGCTGCTCGACACCCGCTACCAGTTCGTCGCCAAGATCAACGATCCCGCCGCCGGCAACGATTTCGTGCGTGACCAGTTCATCGAGGGCTGGCAACTGCTCTCCGGGATATTCAGAAATCATCTGCTGGACAGCCCTTCCGGAAGCAGGCTCGGCTACCTGTCCTTTTTCACCGCCGCTGATGCGCTCATGGTGCTCGATGAACTGGGTCCCGCCTTCGGAGTCGAAATCAGTAGAAACGGGCTTGTCCGGCTGGCCAAAATGGTCGGCGGCGAATCAGTGGAACTCGATTACACTCCCGACGTCAACCAGACGCTGCAGCGGCTGTTCGATGCTCACCCCGGCGCAAACGAACCTCCCGAAGCCCCTTCAGGTCCCCCCCAAGGCTCCGATCCAACCTCGTTTTACGACGTATTGAACAGACTTGAGCATTTCCTTTTTCCGGTGGCGTATGCCGCAGCAAGTCCGTCATTTTCGGAGATTAAAAGCTGGCAGCCGCCAAACTCGAATGACGCGGATTATTTTTCAAGAGTTGGAAACGTTCTTGAAGTTGCATCGACCGCGCTTGCGATCAGAAGGCAACTGCCCAAGGCAGTCGTCCAATTCTACCGGTCGATGATCCCGGCCGTCGCCTGGCAGGAGAGCTGTTTCCGGCAATTCATCGTGAAGGACGGCAAGCTCACCTACCTGCTCTCCTACAATCAGAGCTCGGTCGGCATCATGCAGGTCAACGAGCGCGTGTGGAGGGGCGTATATGACATTCAGCGCCTGCGCTGGGACATAAAGTACAACGCCAGCGCCGGATGCGAAATCGTCGATCTGTACTTACAGAAGTACGCGATGAAAACATACGGGAACAAGATACCGGGCAAACCCGATAACCTGGCGCAAATGGTCTACGCACTGTACAACGGCGGTCCCAGCCAGCACAAAAAATTCCTTGAACGCAAGAAATCGGGAAAATTGTATGACAGTGATCTGCTTTTTGCCGAGAAATTCGAGGCGGTCAAGAATCGTTCATGGCAGGACGCCGTGATGTGCCTCTAGCTGGGTTTTGGGCGCAGCAACCGGTCTTTTTGAAGCGAATTATCCGACGCCCTGGCCCTCTGCCAAACAGGGCGTTTACCGCATAAGCCGACTTCTGTAAATATGATCAAAGCCGCGGCACGGGTTGTGTCGGTGGACCAGGTGTCACACCTTAAACAGGACTCTCTCGATCTTCTCTTTCTGTTCCTTGTTGTACTGTTCGAGTTTTTTCATCTGCTCGTCATCCAGCGTTTCCTGCACCTTGTCGTAGAGATCTTTGGTCAGTTTCTCGAAATCCTTTTTGAATTCTTCCCAGTTCCTGCTGCCTTCTTTGGCAAATCCCTGAATCATCGTACTCAATTCGTTGATGCTCTCCTCAAACACCGGCTTGATCTTGTTCGCCTGCTCTTCCGACAGGTCCAACAGGGCGTTGAGGTCTGCAACCATTTTTTTCTTGATGTCTTCGATAGCATCTTTGTCAATTTTCGCTAGGTATTCCCTGAGTTTCTTGGCCTCATCGCTGGTAGCGATTTCATTGAACTTCCTCTCGGCGTCCTTGCTCATCGATTCGAACTGATTCGACAGTTTTTCAAGTTCGGCGAACCCCTTGTCCACCGACTCTTGGAGACCTTTTTTGAGGTCCCTGCTCTTCTCCTCGATTACCGGCTTCAATTCTTCCCACTGCTCCCTGGTAAGCTTCATCTGCCGTTCCAACTCTGACAGCATGTTCTCGGAATTAAACTGCTCCTCGTCGGCACCCAGAACGGATGCCCCATTAAACAGGAGGAGCAGAGGCAGTACCGAAATCATGACGAGGTGTTTGACACGTGTTTTCATGGCTAGGTTCTCCTCTGTCCGTCACCGGTCCGTTGAGCTGAAGTGCGCAACACCAGATCCGATATGGTTTCACCCTCTAGATATAGTGACGAAGATAGACAAAATCAATGAATCATGGCCATTAACCGGCATCACCCAGGGGTACCTGAGCCGCTTGCCCGAATCAGACGCAGCTTGAAATCAGGTTATCGTGTTGCGCTACCTGGTCAAAATGGGGTATACACGTTCCTTATATAATTTTCAGGCCTGCTCTCATGTCGCTGACGCTTGCAACCATATTTGCCACATCCTTCGTTATTGCCCTGTCCGGAGCCCTGATGCCCGGCCCGGTGCTGTCCGTGACGGTCAGTGAGAGTGTTCGCAGAGGGGGGGCTGCCGGCCCGTTGATGATATTCGGGCATTCCATTCTCGAACTGGCGCTGGTGATCGCTCTGCTGGCGGGGCTCGCCCCCTTTTTCAGCCGGGACGAGGTGTTTATCGGGGTGTCGCTGCTCGGCGGCTTCATCCTGCTGTGGATGGCGTTCATGATGTTCAGGGAGTTGCCGACGCTGACCCTGACCATCGACAGCCACGATGCCAAGCAGAGAAACCTCGTTGTCGCCGGAATCCTGCTCAGCCTGGCCAATCCCTACTGGCTGATCTGGTGGGCGACCATCGGCATCGGCTATATCATGTACTCGCTGAAGTTCGGCCTCGCCGGCATCATCGCCTTTTACACCGGCCATATCCTTGCCGACCTCGCCTGGTACAGCCTCATTTCCTTCGGCGTCGCCAAAGGAAGGAGTTTTTTCACCGACCGCTTCTACCGGGTGCTGATCGGTGGCTGTGCGACTTTTCTGGTAGTCTTCTCAGGATATTTCCTGTACAGCGGCCTGGAAAAAATGCTTCGCTCCTGAAGCTTATCCGCAGACGCCGCCAGTGCCGCTGCACCCACCCCCTGCAGCCCGCTTTTTCCTGCCCTTCAAACAGGATCTTTTCTTGTTTTCG
>JAJDNR010000009.1 GCA_022340565.1 Desulfofustis sp. | reverse complement strand
AAGCTGGCGCATGTGGCGGTGTACACGCTGCTGGGAGGGACGGTGATTTTCGCCTTTCCGTCTCGGCTGAGAGCGGAAAAGCCGGGCCTCGTTTTCGCTGCGGCATTGCTGGTACCGCTGCTGTACGGGTTCAGTGACGAGTATCATCAACGTTTCGTGGCGGGACGAAACGCTGATCTGCTCGATGTGGCCGCCGATGCCGCCGGGGCGCTGCTTGCTGCCAGCATTTGGTTGATTAAAAAATTGAAAAAATAATAATATAGATATTTTATCTATACTTTACTTCAGCAATAATCTGGCCATATCCTTGGCGAAATAGGTGATGATCATGTCGGCGCCAGCCCGCCGAATCGACAACATCGCTTCATACATCACCCGTTCCCCGTCAATCCAGCCGTTGGCCGCGGCCGCCTTGATCATCGCATATTCGCCGCTGACATGGTAGGCCGCCAGCGGCAGGTCGAACTCGTCGCGCAGCTTGGCAATGATGTCCAGATAGGCCAGCGCCGGTTTGACCATCAGGATGTCGGCGCCTTCCTCGACATCCAGCGTTGCCTCCCTGAGCGCCTCACGGCTGTTGGCAGGGTCCATCTGGTAGCCTCGGCGGTCGCCGAATTGCGGCGTCGATTCAGCCGCTTCACGGAACGGGCCGTAAAATGACGAGGCGTATTTCACCGCATACGACATGATGGGGACCATGTCGTAATTGTGTTCATCGAGCGCCGCCCGAATTTCTGCCACCCGGCCGTCCATCATGTCCGAAGGGGCGACGATGTCGGCGCCGGCCTGGGCGTGGGACAGGGCGGTCTTGGCGAGAATCTCCAGGGTCGTGTCGTTGTCCACCTCGTTGTTGATGAGAAATCCGCAATGGCCGTGGTCGGTGTACTCACAGAGGCACACGTCGGTGATGACCACCAGGCCGGGCGCCTTGTTTTTCAGTTCCTTGATAGCCCGCTGGACGATGCCGTCTTTGGCGTGTGCCCCGGAGCCGACCCCGTCTTTGCGGTCGGGAATACCGAACAAGATGACCGAGTTGATCCCCAGCTCCCGCAGTTCAACGGCCTCGCCGGCCAGCTGGTCGATGCTGAGCTGAAAGACGCCCGGCATGGACGAGACGTCCCGTCGGACCTTTTTCCCGGGAACGATAAAGAGGGGATAGATGAGCTGGCTCGCGGAAACGGTTGTTTCCCGTATCAGCGCGCGCAGGGTTTCGTTGCGGCGCATCCGGCGGGGGCGATATTCTGGAAATACCATGATCTCTCTCCTGTTGGTTCTGTTCCTGAATCACCAGATCAATCGATGATGTCCAGGTTTTTGAGTTTCATTTGCAAACGGCTGTGATCCAGGCCGATCTGCTCGGCTGTTCTGGAGATGCTGCCTTGATTTTCGTCGAGTTTGTGCTGGAGGTATTGGCGCTCGAACAGCCGCAGGGCCTCCTTCAAATCGTTGACCGCAAACAGCGCCGGCAGGCGCTCCTGGATCGCCCGGGGATCCTGGTCCGGATCTTGGAGAACGGCGCGAATGTCCCTGGCGGTGATGGTTTTACCGGAACGCATGATGGTCAGCCGCTCGAGAAGATTGCGCAGCTCATGCACGTTGCCCGGCCATGAATGGGCCTGCATCTCAGCAATCGCGTCGGCGCTGAGCCTTGCGGTTTTCAATCCCTTTTCCTTGAACTCCTCCATCAGATCATCGACCAGTTCCGGGATGTCCTCGAGACGTTCCGACAGCCTCGGGACATAGATCGAGGCCACATTGAGGTGGTAGAATAGATCGGCCCGGAAGGTGCCGCTCTGGATTTCTTGTTCGAGATTTCTGCTGGTTGCCGCGATAACCCTGACCTTCACGCTGACGGTTTTAGAGCCGCCCACCCGCTCGAACTTCTGTTCCTGGAGGACGCGCAGGATTTTTGCCTGGGTAGACATGTTCAGATAACCGATTTCGTCGAGAAACAGAATGGATCCGTCCGCCTGATCGAAACTGCCGCGCTTGCCGGATTGGGCACCGGCGATGGAGCCTCCGGTACAGCCGAACAGCTCCGATTCGATGAGATCTCCGGGGACCGCCGCGCATCTGACCACGATCATCGGCTGATCGGCGCTGGCCGACTGCCGGTGGATGGCCCGCGCAACCAGCCCCTTGCCGCTGCCGCGCTCGCCTCTTATGAGCACCCACGAGTCGGTGGGGGCGACCATGTCGATCTGCTGTTTCAGCGACTCGATGAGCTCGGAACTGCCGGAAATCTTGGTCGTTCGGCCCAAGCGCTCCTCCAGCAGCCGCTTCTCACGTTCGACCCGGGCATAGCGCAGGCTGTTGGCAACGGACAGGACAAGCCGGTCGTAGCTCAGGGGTTTTTCGATGAAATCATGGGCGCCGCGCTGGATCGCCTGAACGCCGGTTTCGTAGCTTTCGTGTCCGGAGATCATGATTACCGGAATGTCCGTTCGCTCCTTGATGATGCTCAACGCGGTCATTCCGTCCATGGCGTCGCCGAGCCAGATGTCGAGCAACACGAGCCCGACATTGCCGGACTCGATGAGCTCCAGCCCCGCTTCCGCGGTTGCCGCCGCGAGGGTTGCATAGCCTTCGTCCTCGAGAATTGCGGAGAGCGATTCGCGGATACCGATTTCGTCGTCGATGATAAGGATCTGCGTCTTCATGGTGCTGCTCGAGTGCTTAAATTACCGGGTCTACAATACCTCCGCACGGGCCGGATCATAGCCGGCCCTTACGTTCACCAGCGGCAGTTCGATGGTGAAGATCGAGCCGTTGGGCAGGTTGTCCTGAACCCTGATATATCCGCCGTGATCGTTGACGATGGTGGAAACGATGGCGAGCCCCAATCCGGTGCCGGTTTTCTTGGTGGAAAAGTAGGGCTCGAAGAGTCTGAGCTTGTTTTCACCGCTGATCCCCGGCCCGTTGTCGCAGATCTTCAGCAGTACCGACTGGGCGAAATTGTTGACCGTAAGCTCCAAGTCGATCTTGCCGCCGAGAGGTAAAACCGCGACCGCGTTGTCGAGCAGGTTGATGATGCAGCGCTTGATCTGCTCACCGTCGAATTCGAATATCGGTACTTTGCGATCGGCGCTGAACCGGAATTCGATGTGTTTATGAGCCTCCTGATAAAGATCCAGGATTTCCCGGCTCAGCTGTTCGAGATCTCCCGGAGTCTTGTTGATCTTCGGCATGCGGGCAAACTGGGAGAACTCGCTGACCAGCTGCTTCAACGCTTCCACCTGGCTGATGATGGTACTGGTGCAACGGTCGAAGACCGAATCCGGCTCGTTGAGGATTTCCGGATAACGCTTCCGCAGCCGTTGTGCAGAGAGCTGGATCGGGGTCAGCGGATTCTTGATCTCGTGGGCGATGCGCCGAGCCACCTCGCGCCACGCGGCCATCCGCTGCATCTGCTCGAGCTTGGTGAGATCGTCGAATACCAGCACGAAACCGATGGGCGTCCCTTCATCGTCCTCGAGGCGGGTAAAGTTGATCAGCAGCGACAGTCTGATGCGGTTGATGGTCACCTTGAGATGCTGCTCGATGGTCATTTTGCTGGTTGTGTACAGCTCTTCGATGAACCGGTCGAGAATGTGCGTGTATTCGCGCGGCAGAATCTCCCGGTAGGTGCGGTTGATGAATTGGGTGCTGTCGATTTTCAGCAGCTTCGAGGCAAAATGGTTGATGGTGGTGATTCTGCCGTGATCATCCAGGGAGACCACGCCGGCCGACACATTCTGCAGGATGATTTCGGTGTACCGCCGTCGCTGCTCCGATTCCTGGGAACTCAGCTGCAGGGCCCTGTGGGTGTCGGCAAGCTGCTTGTTGCTCGAGTTGATGTTGGCCGTCATGGTGTTGAACGAGGTCACCAACTGGCCGATCTCGCCCCCGGACACATCTTCGATCACGAAATCGAAGTCGCCCTGAGAAACCCGCTTGGTGGCCGCCGCCAGTTTGTCGACCGGTTCGGTGATCGAACGGGCGATTCTCAGCCCGAACCAGATTGCCGCGAAAACGATCAGCAGCATGACGATCAGCAGGATCAGCAGGAGCCAGAACTTGAAGGGGTCCTTGAGATGAATGAGCTGCCGGTAATCCTCGATGCCGCTCGAGATCCGCTCCATGCGATCGAGTTGGGACTGTTCGATGAGCAGTGAGGTGATCAGGATGCCGATGGTGTCCTGAGTCGCATCGATCCGTATGGGCCGCACGTAGCGGACCAGTTCCCCCCATTCCGTCTTCTGGATGACCGTTTCCGGTTCATGTCTGATCCGCACCTTGTGCAGGACATCCACCGGGATTCTGGGCGGAACGATGGTTTCGAGTTCCCTGGTCGAGGCGGTCAGGTCGAGCGGCGGATCGTCGTAAAGCACGGTTACCATGGCCGGAATCGGGGAGGGCGTCAGATCGAGCATCTGCTTTACCAGCGGCCTCAGCGAAGCCTCGGAGATCTCGTTGAGTTCGGCGCCCGCCGAGTGCTTGACGATCTTGTCTGAACTACTGATCGCCTGCCTTCTCGTGTCGGCGATCACCGACCGGGCAACTCCGAGCGATTCCTGCATTGCCTCCTCGATGCTCGAATTGAACCAGTAATCGACGCTGGAGGATATAAACTGCAATGCTACGAAAAAGAGCAGAGCGGTCGGCAGCAGGGACAAGGACAGAAACGACACCACCAGCTTGGTGCGCAGCCGGCTGCCGATCAGCCTGGCCTTCCGTTCGAAGAACAGTTCGGCGAGGTAGCGCAGGATCAAAAACAGAACGACAAGGATAAGAATGACGTTGATGTTGATCAGTGCGAATATGAAGATATTGGAATTGAGCGGCAGCTGGATGTCGCGCTTGAAGAGTTCCCCCTGGAGCCAGACGAAGAGGGGAATCAGACAGAGACAGCAGATGATGATGCGGTTCACCATCCGCCGTTTCCTGGCTCTTTGTTCCTGGGTCAGTTCGGCAGGCAGCGGCAGATCGTCCGTGAAGTGGGCGTCCATACTGTCGAGGGGCTGCTTGCCGTCCATAGCGCTGGGTAACGGTTAGTAGATGAATTCGATTGAATACCAATCGGTTTTCAGATCCCACCACGAGAGAAATGGGATCACAGAATGAAGTTTCAGGGGAAGCGTTTTTTTGTAAAGGTCCGCCTGCACGCTGAGCCGATAGGTTTGATCAGGCTGCAACTGCTGCAAGGGAACAATCTTGAGGCCGTTGATTTCGTTGAGCAGCATTTTGGCTTCATCAAGGGTCGAGACCGTGTGGGTCTTCTTACTGATTTCCTCGGTTTCCACCGTGTAATGCTGTTTGAGCGTATCGTAGCGGAGGGTATGGGAAAACTCTATATCGGTGAGCTTCTCGTTCAGCCAGTTTTGTTTGATCTGTTCCAGTTCGACGAAAAACGAGAAACTGATCGGGATGCCGCTGTGCAGCCCTTCGATCATTTCATTTGTCAGACTGTTTTTCAGTTCACCGAAAAAAAGCAAATGGGTATCCGAAGTTGTGACAATGATATCGGTGAAGTATGGCTTGCTTGTCGGCTCGGAATCGGCACCGTGTCCATTCAGAGGTATCGCCCCTGCAATGCTCAGCGATACCATAAAAAGCATTGCAATGAGGTTATTTTTCAAGATCATGGAATTGCGGTTTATGGTGTCATTTCTCGGCGTCAAACCGGCGCAGAGGAAATGCGAGCCGTGCAAAGGAATTGGTATTGTTGCATTACCGGGCTAATGTACTTGATAATGCTACGGATGTCCATGCCTTGTTGGCGGTGACAGTCAATGACGGTTTCGGTTTCAGCAGTTCCACGGCAGGCTCCGGGAAAATCGGGCGGCCGATCACATTGCTTTTTTGAGCATATGTCAGTATATAAGGTTGCATGACCAAAAAATCAGACCCCGTCACGCTGAAAGCATGTCGCCACGACCGAAGAAACTGAGACGATGCGAGGGCAATTTCTGCGGAAGGTCCTTCAAGCCAACCGGAACACCGATGAGTGAATTGCAGAAGCTCGAACTCCACCTCGATGAACTCGAAGCGCTGCGACTCTGCGATTTTGAAGGCCTGACCCAGGAGGAGGCGGGTGAGCGGATGGGAGTGTCGCGGGGCACCGTGCAGCGAATCATCACCAGCGCCCGAAAAAAAACCGCCCAGGCGCTGAGCGAAGGCCAGGCGCTGGTATTCGTCGATTCCGAGAGTTAGCCTGTTTGTGGAAGTTTCATTATCTATTATCCATCAATACGCAGATATCTGATTCATATCCGGGAAACGCAGTGGCACCGTGTTTCAGACTGCGGCTCTCCGGCCTGTTCGCCGAAACGGTGAACATTGCTCTGGGATACGGCAGCTTCGCTGCCTACGCCTCCGGCCCATAGCAAACCATGTTCACCGCCCCGGCTGGCCTCCGCGATGCAGTCTGAAACACGGCGCCACTGCTGCCACCATTGTTCGTTTTTTCACGTCCGACATATAAGCAAGTGCCAGGGACTGGAGGGGCGGTTTCGCGTCGTACCCGCTGCAGCATCGTAAGCGATTTGTGAAGTTTAATGAGACGAACAAAGATGGCGGAAGCGGGGGTGGGTTGGTTGCGGCTGCATCGCGGAGGCCCGGCGTATCAGTGAAACCGCCTGTCGACCGCCCAGGCGGCCGCAGGCCGACATCCGGATCGACGTTTCACTGATACGGCGATAAGGCCGCAGAGCCGCAGCCGTAAACAATTCGCCCCCGCTTCCTTCCCCGAACCTGTTCCCTCAAGATCTGCGTATTGATGTAAATCAGACCAGTTTGAATTATGAAGGGAGGGGCCCGATCAGACGTTTTCGCGGGTCTTGTGGAATTGAATGTCCGGCCACTTTTCCATGAAGTAGTTGAGCATCCATTCGGATTCGGCGAGATAGGTCAGGAACCCTTCGGAGTCACGGGCGAGGCTGCTCTGGTTGGCGCGTTCGAACTCAGCCATCTTTTTCCGGTCGGGGCAGCTTACCCAGCGGGCGGCCCGTGAATTGACCGGCTCGTAGATCGCGTCGACACCATATTCGTTTTTCAGGCGGGCGACCGTCACCTCGAACTGGAGGATGCCGACGGCGCCCATGATGTGGTCTGAGCCGATCAGCGGGTCGAACACCTGGATGGCGCCTTCTTCGGCGAGCTGGACCAGCCCTTTCTGGAGCTGCTTCATCTTCAGCGGATTTTTCAGCAGGACCCTGCGGAAGTGCTCAGGCGCAAAGTTGGGGATGCCGGTGAATTTGAGTTCCTCCCGGGAGGTGAAGGTGTCACCGATTTTGATGGTGCCGTGGTTGGGCAGGCCGATGATGTCTCCGGGCCATGCCTCCTCGACGTTCTCACGGTCCTGGGCCATGAAGATGATGGCGTTGGCCAGGTTTATCTCCTTGCCGGTGCGGTGGTGTTTGACCTTCATGCCCTTGGAGAACCTGCCCGAACAGATGCGCATGAAGGCGATGCGGTCACGATGGGCGGGATTCATGTTGGCCTGGATTTTGAACACGAAGCCGGAAAACTGCTCTTCAAAGGGCTCGACGATCCTGGTCGTTGCCTGACGACCCGACGGGGCAGGTGCCATTTCCACGAAGGTGTCAAGCATCTCCTGGACGCCGAAATTGTTGATCGCGCTTCCGAAGAAGACCGGGGTCTGGTTGCCTTTCAGATAGTGGTGATATTCAAACGGATCGGCGGCACCTTCGAGCAGTTCTATCTCATCGCGCAGATCTGCGGCCTGGCTGCCCAGCAATTCGTCGAGCCGGGGGTCGGCCAGGTTAGAGATCGTCACCCCGGCCTGATCACGGGTTTCCAATCCGGGGGTGAACAGCTTGAGTTCTTTTCTATAGAGGTTGTAGACTCCCTTGAACCGCTTTCCCATCCCGATGGGCCAGGACAACGGGGTGCATTCGATCTGCAGCTTTTCCTCGATCTCGTCGAGCAGTTCCAGCGGTGCTCGGCCTTCGCGGTCGAGTTTGTTTATAAAGGTGATCAGCGGCGTATTGCGCATCCGGCAGACTTCCATCAGCTTCTCGGTCTGGGTTTCGACGCCCTTGGCGCTGTCGATGACCATGACCGCTGAGTCGACGGCCGTGAGTACCCGGTAGGTGTCCTCTGAAAAATCCTGGTGCCCCGGGGTGTCGAGCAGGTTGACCTCGTAGCCCCGATAGGTGAATTTCATCACCGAAGTGGTGACCGAGATGCCGCGTTCACGCTCGATGGCCATCCAGTCCGAGGTCGCGTGCCGCTCCGCTTTCCGGGATTTGACCGCTCCCGCCAGATTTATTGCGCCGCCGTAGAGCAGCAGCTTTTCGGTCAGGGTGGTTTTACCGGCATCGGGATGGCTGATGATGCCGAAGGTCCGGCGCCGCTTCACTTCGCTTTCAAGTCTCTTTGCCATTATCTGTAAATGTCTGAAAATGTCCTTTGCTTATCGAACCGTAACGATTATGGTTGCGGTGAAAAAACCCTTGAGAATAGGTTTTATTGACAGGATTGCAATAAAAAACAAACGCTCCATGGAAAAAATTCGAACGGTGCTGGTGACCGGCGGTTGCGGTTTCATCGGCGCAAATTTCATCCACCTGGTCAACGAAACCAGGCCGGACTGGCGGATCGTCAACCTCGACCTGCTGACCTATGCCGGGAACCTCAGCAATCTGCACGGAATCGAGGAGGGCGCGCGGTACCGCTTCGTGAAGGGCGATATCGCCGACGCCGCGCTGGTGGACGGTCTGTTTGAACAGGAAAACATCGACACGGTGGTGCACTTTGCCGCGGAGTCCCATGTGGACCGCTCCATCGTCGGCCCCGCCGAGTTCATCAGGACCAATATCTTCGGTACCTTTACGCTGCTGGAGGCTGCCCGTAAGGCATGGCTCGCGGATTCGGCGGAGGCTGCCGATCCGCGGTTTCTGCATGTCAGCACCGACGAGGTGTTCGGCTCGCTCGGCGACAGCGGTTTTTTCAACGAGACCACCGCCTACGATCCACGCTCCCCCTATTCGGCCTCAAAGGCGTCGTCGGACCATCTGGCATCTGCCTATTTCCATACCTACGGACTGCCGGTGCTGATAACCAACTGCTCCAATAATTACGGACCCTACCAGTTTCCGGAAAAGCTCATACCGCTGATTTTCAACAACGCGAGAACGGGCAGATCCCTGCCGGTTTACGGGGACGGAAAGAACATCCGCGACTGGCTCTATGTGAACGACCACTGCCAGGCCATCATCGCGGTGATCGACAAAGGAACGGTCGGCCGCAGCTACAATATCGGCGGCAACAACGAGAAGACCAACCTCGAGGTGGTGAGCCTGATCTGCGATATACTCGACGAAAAACTGGGCCTTCTGCCGAACGGTGCGGTCAGGCGGTCGCTGATAACCTTTGTGGCCGACCGCCTCGGCCATGACAGACGCTACGCGATCGATTCCTCCAGGCTCAAGACCGAGATCGGCTGGCAGCCGTCAGTCACCTTCGGACAGGGTATCGCACTGACCATTGACTGGTATTTGACCAATCAGCAGTGGCTCGACACGGTCATCGACGGGTCCTACCAGCAGTATTACGAGCGGATGTACGGGTGAGCCATGGAGGTGATTACGACCACCATCCCCGATGTGCTGATCATCAGGCCGAAGGTGTTTGGAGATGAGCGCGGCTTTTTTATGGAAAGTTTCAACCGGAGGACCTGGCGCGAGCAGACCGGGGTTGATGTCGACTTCGTGCAGGACAACCATTCACGTTCAGCACGGGGAGTGCTCCGCGGGCTTCATTACCAGATCCGGCAGCCGCAGGGCAAACTGGTGAGGGTGGTGGCCGGCGAGGTGTTTGACGTGGCGGTCGACCTGCGGCGATCTTCGCCGACCTTCGGCCGCTGGGCCGGGGCCGTGCTGAGCGCTGAGAACAAGCTCCAGTTCTGGGTACCCCCGGGGTTTGCACAC
>JAJDNR010000212.1 GCA_022340565.1 Desulfofustis sp. | reverse complement strand
GCGAGTCTCGAACGTTTCAAAGAGGTGCGGCTCGACGAGTATATCGAGATTGAGTCTGCCGATAAGAAGAAGACCCTGCGTTACATCGCCCCGCTCCTGGTCAAGGAATCGTGCCTCACCTGTCATTCCGAGCACGGCTACAAGGTCGGGGATATCAGGGGAGCTCTGTCCATCTCGATCCCCATCGAGTGGGCCGATGCGGTGATCAAGAAGAACATGCGCAAGATCCTGATGCTCGGAGTATGTTCGGTGATTCTCGTGTCCGCCCTGATGTACGTGCTTTTCAATGCGCTGGTAACCTCCCGGCTGTCAAAACTCGAACTGGCGATGGACAGTTATCCGGATGCAGTCAATCCCGATACCATGCTGCCGACAGGCGACGATGAGATCGGCCGCCTGTCGTCCCGCTTCTCGGCCCTGTGCGAACGGCTCGAACATTCGAGCAAAAAACTCGACCAGGCGCAGCAGCAGGCGTTCTATAACGAGAAGATGGCTGCGCTTGGTCAGATCACCGCGGGAATTGCCCACGAAATAAACAACCCGCTCGGGGGACTGCTCAACTGCGTGAAAAACATGCAGGACGACCCCCGCAACGCCGAAATGCACACCCGCTACCTGCCCCTGCTCGACAAGGGTCTGCATCAGATCGAAACGGTCATGCGCCAGCTGCTGAATTTCGGCAGGAACGAGCCGCTGCAGCTGCGCAGGTTCGAGGTCGACGAAGAGATCAGGGAATGCATCTCTCTGCTGGAATACCGCATGAAAGACATTGACGTAACCCTCGATCTTTCCATTGCGCGGAGTTGCTGCATCGATGCGGAGGCGTTCAAACAGATCATCGTCAACATCGGCCTCAACGCCATTCAGGCGATGCCTGACGGCGGGCACCTGGCCGTTTCCAGCCGCTTCCGCGACGGCTTTCTGGAGATCGTTTTCTCCGATAACGGTGTCGGTATCCCACCAGACATTCAGGACAGGATATTCGATCCCTTTTTCACCACCAAGGACATCGGCCAGGGAACCGGGCTTGGACTGGCCGTCACCTACTCGCTGGTCAAAAAAATGGGAGGAGAGATATCGGTCAAATCGACCCCCAAGAAAGGCTCCGTTTTCACGGTGACTCTGCCCGCATCGGACCAATGCGGCGAGCCCCGGGCCGGAGCGGAATAACCTGCTCAGATGTGGTATGGATCATGAGAATACTGTTGGTTGAAGACGATGAGATCATGAGGATCTCCGTACAGGACCGCCTCGAGAAATACGACTGGCAGGTGGATGTCGCAGTCGACGGCACCGAGGCGATCGAGAAGCTGGGCAGGGCCGGCTACCAGCTGGTGCTCTCCGATGTGAGAATGCCGAATCTCGATGGTATGCAGCTGCTCAAGCACGTCCGCGAAACAACCCCGTACACCGACATCATAATGATGACCGCTTACGGCAATGTCGAGGATGCGATCGCCTGCCTGAAACAGGGAGCTTCGGATTATCTGCTCAAACCGTTCAACATGGACGACCTGATCATCCGCATCAACCGCATCGCCGAAGTTCAGTCACTGAAGGCCCGCAACATATCCCTGGAAGAAGACTGCCTGCAGCGCAGAGAAAATCTGATCGGTTCCAGCGCTGAAATGAACAGCGTATTCCGGCTCATCAAGCAGGCGGGGCCCAGCGACGCGACCATTCTCATCACCGGCGAGTCCGGAACCGGTAAGGAACTGGTCGCCGCCGCGCTGCACGATTCCAGCAGCCGCAAGGAGAAACCCTATATCAGACTGAATTGCGCGTCGATTCCCGACGGCCTGATGGAATCGGAGATGTTCGGCCACGAACGGGGCTCGTTCACCGGCGCAATTTCGCAGAAACCCGGCAAATTTGAAATCGCCGACGGGGGCACCCTGCTGCTCGACGAGATATCAGACCTGCCGCTCACGCTCCAACCGAAACTGCTCAGGGTCCTGCAGGAACACGAATTCGAGCGGGTCGGCGGCACCCGTTTGATCAAGGTCGACGTGCGGATCATCTGCGCTACCGCCAAGGACCTTGCCCAGGAGGTCAAGAATGGACGATTCCGGGAAGATTTGTTCTACCGGATCAGGGTGATACCGATCAAACTGCCGTCGCTTCGTTCCCGGAAAGATGACATTCCCGACCTGATCAAGCATTTCCTCCACGAGTACAGTCTCAAACGGGGACTGCCGATGTCGGTATCGGATAGGGCTATGGACTGCCTGCTCGAATACCATTATCCGGGCAATGTCCGTGAGTTGAAGAACATTATCGAGCGCGCGTCGATCCTCGCCGCCGAGCCTCAAATCGACGTGTCCGATCTCCCTGCCGACCTGCAGAGCACCGGCGGCGACCGGGACAGCGGCTCGCTGAATCTGGCGAACGTAGTTGCCAACGCCGAGAAGGAGACAATCCTCAAAGCCCTGTCCAGGGCCGAGAATTCGCGGTCGAGGACCGCCGAGCTTCTCGGAATCAGCCGCAAGAACCTGTGGGAAAAGATGAAGGCCTATTCCATCAGCGTATGACTCCGGACCTGCACTCCCTTCAAGCAAAAAGGACGCCATGAAGATAACCCTCGACTCTCCGCTGGACATGCACCTCCACCTCCGGGAAGGAGATCTGCTCAGCATTACCGTGCCCTGTTCCTCCCTCCATTTTTCGGGCGGTGTGGTAATGCCGAATCTGATCGACCCGGTCACCTCGCTTGACTACCTTCTCAATTATCGACGGGCCATCGAGTTCTATTGCCAGAATACTGCTTTTCAGCCCTACATGACGCTTTTTTTCAGTGCTTATCCCGCCGACGTGCTGCGCCAGGCCCGAGAGCACATTGTCGGCATAAAGCTCTACCCTGCAGGTGTCACCACCCAGAGCGAAAACGGCGTCACCGATTTTGATGGTATCGAGCCGACGCTTGCAGTTATGGAGGAATTGGGAATCCCTCTTCTGGTCCACGGAGAAACCGGTGGTTTCGTACTCGACCGGGAAAAAGCGTTTCTCGCCACCTACCGGAGATTCGCCGAGACCTTTCCCGATCTGCATATCGTCATGGAACATATCACCACTGCCGATTCGATCGATCTTCTCAACCGCTATGAGAACCTCTCGGCAACGGTAACCCTGCACCATCTGATGATTACCCTCGACGACGTGATTGGAGGTTTGATGAACCCGCATCTGTTCTGTAAACCGGTCGCCAAAACTCCTCGTGACCGTGACGCATTGCGCGAAGCGGTGCTAAGCGGCCACCCGCGAATCATGTTCGGTTCCGATTCGGCCCCCCACCCGGTCGACAAGAAAGAATGCAGCGGCTGCGCGGCAGGGATATTTTCCGCCCCGGTAGCGCTGCTGCTCCTCACTGAACTCTTTGAACGGGCGGATCGGCTCGATGTTCTGCAGGGGTTCGTCAGCGACATAGCCAGGACACGATATGGCCTGAAACCACCCATGAAGCAGGTGACGCTGCACACAAAGCCTTTCCGCGTACCTGAGCGCTACGGCTCGGTCAGACCGTACTATGGCGGCAGCGAGATCGGGTGGTCGGTTGCCGAGATACGCTGATGTCAGGTTGGAACGTATGCGCAGCATAATCCCTTCCCAGCTTGTCAGATCCATCCGCTACATTGCGGGCCGGATCGGAAACGCCGCCAGAGACCTGCTGCCGATCGTCGTGGTCATTGCCATTTTTCAGCTGGTCATCATCAGGCAACCACTTCCCGATTTCGGCACCATCCTGATCGGTTCGCTGATGGTGGTGATCGGACTGAGCATGTTCATTCAAGGCCTGGAAATGGCACTCTTCCCCATTGGCGAACATATGGCGCACGAACTGGCCCGGAAAGGCAGTCTTTTCTGGCTGCTCGTATTCGCCTTTGCATTGGGGTTCTCGACCACCGTGGCCGAACCTGCGCTTATCGCGGTCTCCCAGAAGTCAGCAAATATTGCCGCTCAGGGAGGCCTGCTCGACAACAATCCCGGCACCCTGAACAGATACGCGCTCGGCCTCAGGCTCACCGTCGCCGTGTCCGTTGGAGCCGCGATTCTCATCGGAGTTCTGAGGATTCTGCTCAACTGGCCGCTGCACGTCATGATTATCGGCGGCTATGTAGTGGTGATGCTGATAACGGTCATCGCACCCGAAGAGATCATCGGTATCGCTTATGATGCAGGGGGAGTAACCACCTCGACCATAACCGTTCCCCTGGTTACCGCCCTCGGCGTCGGACTCGCCACGGTCATCCGGGGAAGGAATCCGCTTCTCGACGGCTTCGGACTCATCGCCTTTGCGTCGCTGCTGCCGATGATTTTTGTGATGGTCTATGGAATAACCGTTTTCGGCATTTAGGAAACTCATGGATATCATATCTGATCTTGTTGTAATACTGATCGGCAGCGGACGGGATCTTGCGCCGATCATCGTGCTGTTTCTCTTTTTTCATCTCGTGGTCATCAGGCAGCCGATCACCAATCCGAGAAGAACCCTCGGGGGTATGATGTATGTCTATCTCGGGCTTTCCCTCTTTCTAGCCGGTCTCGAGGAAGCCCTCTTTCCCATCGGCAATATCATGGCCTCGCAACTGACCGATCCCGAATTTCTGAAGGGGAGCTCTGCTGCGGTCGATCTCGGCAACTGGAAAGCCTACGGCTGGGTCTACGTATTCGCCGCTGCGATCGGATTTGCTACCACCATCGCAGAGCCATCACTGATCGCCGTCGCCTACAAGGCCTCTGAAGTGTCGGGAGGCAGCATCAGCCAATGGGGGTTGCGCATAACCGTCGCGATCGGCGTTGCGTTCGGAATCAGCCTCGGCAGTTTCAGGATCATTACCGGAACACCGCTTTATCTCTATATTCTTGTTGGATACATTATCGTTGTCGTACAGACGGTATTTGCTCCCAAAACGATCATCCCGCTGGCCTACGATTCCGGAGGAGTCACCACCTCCACCGTCACGGTGCCGGTAGTGGCGGCGCTCGGGCTCGGCCTGTCGGCGGCGGTCCCGGGCAGGAACCCGGCTATCGACGGATTCGGCCTGATCGCTTTTGCGAGCCTTTTCCCAATTATTTCGGTGCTGGGCTACGGACAGTTTGCACAGTGGTATGGAGCCAGAGGAAAACGTTAGAGGAACAGGGAGGATTCCCATGAGGTTTAAAACCATTTTCGCCACGGTTAAATCCGATATCACCGACCATGTGGTCGACGCCGCCAAGAGTGCCGGCGCCACCGGTGCGACAATCATCCCCGCACGTGGTACCGGAATCCGTGAGGCCAAGACATTTTTCGGTCTGAGCCTGGAAGCACAGACCGATATCATCCTGTTCCTGCTCGAGGAGAGCCTGGTCGATACCATTCTGGAGACGATCGGCACAGTCGGCCGATTCGACCAGCCCGGCACCGGCATCGCATTCGTGATACCGGTTGAACAGGTCATCGGACTGGAAAGCCAGATGGATGCATTCAAGAAGGCTGCCGGCAAAAAATAGGAACAACGGGATGAACGACACGATCAGGCTTTTGAAAGCGCACCGGTCGATCCGCAAATTCTCTGATCGGCCGGTTCCGCAGGACACCGTCAAAGAGCTGATCCGAGCCGGACAGTGCGCCTCCACCTCGAGCTTTATCCAGGCCTGCACGGTGATCCAGGTCAGCGACGAAGCGGTCCGACGGCAGCTCTGCGAAATCGCCGCAGGTCAGCCTTACGTGCGTGAATCACCGGTTTTCCTTGTCTTCTGCGCAGACATGAGGCGCCATCAACTGGCTTGTGCGATGCACGACGCAGCGATGCTCTCAGGCTATACGGAGCAATTTCTTACTGCTTCGATCGATTGTGCGCTGTTTGCCCAGAACGTGCTGATCGCGGCGGAATCCTTGGGGCTCGGGGGATGCTATATCGGGGCGATCAGGAACTGCATCGGTGACGCCGATGGGCTGCTGGAACTTCCCGACAAGGTCTATCCGGTGTTCGGCATGTGCCTCGGCTACCCCGCCCAGAACCCAGAAGCAAAACCCCGTCTGCCGCTGGCTCTGGTATTGAAGCAGCACCGGTACCATGACGATGACGAGGCGCTGATCCGATCCTACGACGAAGAGGTCCGCACCTACTACCGGACCAGAACCGGAGGTGCCAGAGACAACACATGGAGCGAACAGATCGCCGCCATGCTGGTCAGGGAAGCCCGCCCCCATATGCTCGAATT
>JAJDNR010000177.1 GCA_022340565.1 Desulfofustis sp. | reverse complement strand
CGCGCCCAGATCGATCGGGTCATCGAGGCCCTGGACGAGGTGCTGGCAACGATACAGGTCTGATCAGGCGCCGGACTCGGCCGCTCCTGCAGGAAGGCGGCCGAAATTCTTTGCAAATGGCCGTCCATCAAGTAATAATATCCATTTTTCCGGCCGCTGGCCGGATCTGCAGGTACGTGCATCATCCCGGGCGACGGTTCCGGGGCTCATTATTTGAAGAGGAAACAGATGAGTGTGAATAAAATCGTCCTTGCCTACTCGGGGGGGCTCGACACCTCGGTCATTCTTAAATGGCTGCTGCAGGAGTACCGCTGTCCGGTCATCGCCTACAGCGCCGACATCGGCCAGGGGGAAGACTGGCAGGCGGTAGTCGACAAGGGCATGGCAACCGGTGCGGAGAAAGTGATCGTCTCAGATCTGAAGCAGGAGTTCGTCGAGAACTATATCTTTCCGGCATTCAGATCCAATGCGATCTACGAAGGTTCCTATCTGCTCGGCACCTCGCTGGCCCGGCCGCTGATCGCCAAGGAACAGGTCCGCATCGCTCATGCCGAAGGGGCCGACGCGGTGAGTCACGGCGCCACCGGTAAAGGCAACGACCAGGTCCGTTTCGAGCTGGGGTATATCGGTCTCGACCCGAGCCTGAAAATCATCGCGCCGTGGCGCACCTGGGATCTGAATTCGCGATCGAAACTGGTTGAATACGCCAGGCTCCACGGTATCCCGGTGCCGGTGACCAGGGACAAGCCCTACAGCTCCGACGAGAATATCCTGCACGTGAGCTTCGAGGGCGGCATCCTCGAAGACCCGTGGGCCGAGCCCGATGCGGCGATGTTCAAGATGACGGTGTCGCCCGAGCGTGCTCCCGACACGCCGGCCTATATCGATCTGGAGTTCAGGGGCGGTGATCCGGTGGCGATCAACGGTGAGCAGATGGAGCCGCTGGCGCTGTTCTCGGAGTTGAACCGGCTCGGCGGCGAAAACGGCATCGGTCGCCTCGACATGGTGGAAAACCGTTATGTCGGGATGAAGTCGCGTGGGGTGTACGAGACCCCGGGCGGAACGATTCTGCGCACCGCCCACCGGGACCTGGAAACCATCACCCTGGACCGCGAGGTGCTGAGGATCAGGGATTCGCTGATCCCCCGTTATGCGGACATGATCTACAACGGGTTCTGGTTTTCACCGGAGCGCGAGCTGCTGCAGAAAACCATGGATGAAACCCAGAAAACGGTCAACGGAACGGTGCGTCTGAAGCTCTACAAGGGCACCTGCACGCCGGTGGGCAGAAAGTCCGGGCAGTCGCTCTATGTGGAGAGTTTCGCGACATTCGAAGAAGACACCGTGTATGATCAGGGCGATGCCACCGGTTTCATCCGACTCAACGGCCTGCGGCTGAGGATTCAGCATCTGCTGAAAAAGCAGAAGGGATAACGGCGACATGAGCTCAGAGCAGAAATCCTCGAAACTGTGGGGTGGCCGGTTCGGTGAAGCGACGGCGGCGTCGGTGGAGGCCTTCAGCGCCTCCATCGATTACGATTCCCGCCTGTACCGATACGATATCGCGGGATCCCGGGCGCATGCGACCATGCTCGCCGCCAACGGCCTGCTGTCCAGAGATGAACTGAAGGCCATAATCGACGGTCTGACGCAGATCGAACAGGAGATCGACCGCGGCCAGTTCGAGTTCCGGCAGGACCTCGAAGATATCCACATGAACATCGAGAAGGCGCTGGCCGACCGGATCGGGCCGGCCGGTGCCAAGCTGCACTCGGCGAGAAGCCGTAACGATCAGATCGCCCTGGATTTGAAACTCTACCTGCGCGATCAGTGCGATTCACTGGTGCAACTGCTGGATGGGGTACGGCGGGGGTTCACGCAGCTCGCCCGCGCTTACCTGGGCGATCTGATGCCCGGCTATACCCATATGCAGCGGGCCCAGCCGGTTCTCATATCGCATCACCTGCTCGCCTATTTTGAAATGTTTTCGCGGGATCGGGAGCGACTGCTCGACTGCCGGAAGCGCATCAACATCTGCCCGCTCGGCGCAGCGGCCCTGGCCGGCACCGGACTGCCCATCGATCGGGAGCAGGTGGCGGAGCTGCTGGGTTTCGACGGGGTGACCGCGAACTCGATGGACACCTCGGGCGACCGTGATTTCGCCATCGAATTCGTGAGCTGCTGCGCGCAGGTCCAGCTGCATCTGTCGCGCCTGGCTGAGGAGCTGGTGCTGTGGGCGGGCTCCGAATTCGGCTTTGTCACCATCGCCGACCGGTTCTGCACCGGTTCGTCGATCATGCCGCAGAAAAAAAACCCCGATATCGCCGAACTGGTCAGGGGCAAAAGCGGCCGGGTGGTCGGCTCGCTGGTGACCCTGATGACCCTGATGAAGGGGCTGCCGCTCACCTATAACCGGGATCTCCAGGAAGACAAGGAGCCGGTGTTCGACGCGGTGGACACGGTGTCGGCGTCGCTGGCCATCGTCGCGGAGCTGCTCGACAACCTGCAGTTCAACACTGACAGGATGCGCTCCGCGACGCAGCGCGGCTTTATGACTGCCACAGATCTGGCCGATTATCTGGTACTGAAAGATGTACCATTCCGGGAAGCGCATGGTATAGTTGGCAGGATAGTCGGGTACTGCATCGAGCGCGGCTGTGAGCTGGGAGAGCTGAAGCTTGCGGAAATGCGGAAATTCTCACCGGCTATTGCAAAAGACGTATACGAAGTTCTGAGTGTGGACGGCTCGGTTGAAAGCCGGATATCCATCGGGGGCACGAGTCTGCAGCGCGTGGAAGAGGCGCTTCATGCCGCTGAAAATCAAATGGGGATTGCACGATGAGAATCGGATTTGCTTCAACACTTTTGTTTGCGGTGACCATCGGTCTGGCGGGCTGCGGATTCAAAACCGAACCGGTGCCGCCCCAGCAGATCGTACCGAGAGCCATAGACGATCTGAGCTATGCGATCGACGATGCGGGAGTGACGCTGAAGTGGACCTATCCGGAAAAATCGATGAACGGGGACGACCTGACCGAAATCTACTCGTTCGATGTGTACCGGGCGGTGGTGCCGATAGCCGATCTCTGCGAAAGCTGTCCGATCCCCTTCGGCGAGGCCACCGAAATCCCTGGCGGGGTGACGGCTGAAAGCGGCAAACGCAGGGTGGGTGAATACAAGACATCGCTGCTGCGGCCCGACCACAAATATTTCTACAAAATGACATCGAGGATCAGCTGGTGGGCGGCCAGCGCCGATTCGAACATCGTCTCCTTCGTGTGGCAAATTCCTCCGGGGGTACCGTCAGGATTCTCGGCTGTGGCCGAGGATGGCAGAATCATGCTGAGCTGGCAGCCGGTCACCACGCTGGTGGATGGATCGCCCGCCGACAGGCAGGTGCTCTACCAAGTATCGCGCAGCGATGGCGGCAAGGACTTCGTGCAGATCGGGAGCCCGCTTGACCGGACCAGCTTCACCGACAGCGATGTGGTGAACGGCAAAAAATATTTCTACAAGGTCCAGAGCCTGATGATGCTTGAAGCTGATCGCATCAGCGGCGGGGTGACCGAGATCGTCGACGCCACTCCGGTCGACAAGACCCCGCCGGCCGCGCCATCGGCGGTCAGGGCCACGGCGACGAAGAAAGGCAACCGGGTGTACTGGGAGCGGCCGAGAGATCCGAGCGTCACCGCACATCGCGTATACCGCCGGCTGGCGAAGCAGGCCACGCCTGAATTGATCGGCGAGGTGACGATGCCGACCTCCATCTTTCTTGATCAGAATGTGCCGGCTGACAGCAGCGTGTTTTATACGGTAACTGCTCTGGATGCGGCGACACCGGCCAACGAATCGGCCCCGTCGCAGGAAGCGACCGTCCGCTAGTCTTACCTCGGCCTGTGGTTGCGGCCGGCGGCCCGGTGTCGCCTTTGTAGGAGGCATGGCCCACCGGATCTTTGCAAACGCCCCGGAAACCCCCTTCGGCAGGTGAACGGCAGTCCGATTGAGGTGAGAACCGAAGGTGATTGAGGTGGATTTTCCGATACCGATCACGAAAATGAGCGGCGCCGGCAACGATTTTATCGTTATCGATCATCGCCGTCGCTTCATTCCCGATTCCTATCAGCCGCAGTTTGCCCAGCTTGTCTGCCGGCGCCGTTTCTCGGCCGGGGCCGACGGGCTGATCCTGATAGAGGACGGCGGGCCGCACGATTTCAGCTGGCGATTCTACAACCGAGACGGTTCGGTTGCGGAGATGTGCGGTAACGGCGCCCGCTGTGCGGCGCGGTTTGCCTGGCGGAACAAGCTGGCCGGCAGGGTGATGCGGTT
>JAJDNR010000192.1 GCA_022340565.1 Desulfofustis sp. | reverse complement strand
GCCACCCCGCCCAGCGCGTTGGTGCGGGGCCTGAGATGGGAGATCTCGCGGAGGAATTCGAACGAGTGCCGTTTTTTCTGCAATGGATAGCTCTCCGGGTCCGCCCACCCGACCACCGCGATCCGTTTTGCCTGAACCTCGACACGCTGGCCCTTGGCGGGCGACTGCGTCAACTCGCCCTCCACGATCAGACTGCAGCCGGTGGTAAGTTTTTTGATCTCCTTTTCGTAGTTTGCCAAATTCCTGTCGGCTATCACCTGGATATTGGCCTGACATGATCCGTCGTTGATCTCGACAAAGGAAAATCCCGACGTGTCGCGCCTGGTCCGAACCCACCCGGCGACTACCACCGCTTTGCCGACCGGCACATCCGCGAGCAGTCGCGCGATTCGATCTGTTTTCATGCACTCTCCACCCTGTCGTCACGCATCTTCGGTAGACGTCAATCCTGACGATACCGGCCCACCTCCCCTATAACATATATCCCTCTCGGACATTGCCAAGAGCTGAGAACAAAGAACCTTTGGCGCCCGGGATATCAACGTAAATCCGCTCCAGCAGATTGCGCACGGTTTCCCGCCTCGAGTCCTCGCCGATCGGGCAATAGCTGGGCACCGGTTGAAGACCGGCGAGACCGGCGATGGTCTTGACCTCTTCCTTGTCAAGATAGGCCAAGATCCTGATCAGACTGAGCCGCCCGGCAAACAGCTCCTGTTTCGGAACCATAGTGGAAATATTGCCGCCGAAAAGCGCATTGATGAAAAAGGTTTCCACCAGATCGTCCTTATGGTGACCAAGCGCCAGCTTCGTGCAGCCCTTCTGTCTGGCCAGTTCGAACAGCTGGCTGCGCCGGTTGCGGGCACAGCTGAAGCAGGTCCGCTCTCCTTCGATCTCCCAGCCCGCCACGCTGCAGAATGGAATCTGCAACCGTCGCAGCTGCTCGGCAATGAGCGTCGCCGGGGATCGCGCTCCCAGGTCCTGTTTCCAGAACCCATTATCGACATGGACCGCCTCGAGTTCGTAGTCGACCGGAGCCTTGTCTCGCCACATCTTCAGCACCCACGCGGTGGCCAGGCTGTCGATGCCTCCTGACACAGCGACGAGCACCCGATCCCCGTCGGCGAGCATCTTCCAGTCGCCCATCGCCTGACCGATCTTTTTGTTTATCTTCGCCGGTAAGCTCGGAGATCTCATCGGTTTGCGGCCCTCTGAAAATGGAACACCCGCCTGACAGGAGCCAGGCGGGTGAAGAGCTGAATCGCTGCTGCGCTTTAAAAATACGGGCACTGCTCGACTTTCTCGTTGATTCCCATAGTGACGAGTTCTTCGACGGTAAGCCATTTCAATCCGTATTTGTGGGCCGACATGATGTTGCTCAGCAGAGACTGCTGTGTCTCACTGAACGTGGCCGACCAGATGACCGAGGCGTCAGCGGTGTTGTAGAGCTTCATCGAAAACCTTGCCGATGCCGGCGAGTCGGCTCCGTACTCCCCTCCCACCCGCTGAACATAGGCTGACAGCATGGTTTCCAGCACGGCGTTGCACTTCAGCTCCGAACCGATCCTCGACAGCAGCGCACTACGGGCGAATTCGTCATTGGGCAGCAGCGAGGTCAGCTGGCGCTGCGTCAGCAGGCGCAAGTGGTTGCGCCCTTTCAGCGCATCCGCAAGCTGCTGATCCATATAGGCCGCACCCTTTTCGAGATCTGCCGCCTTGTCGTAGGTCATCGACTCGTCGCTCTGCACATCGGCTATTACCGGCAGCACGACAATACAGGGGACCTGCGCACGGGCTTCCGCCCGCGTCTCTTCAGACACCGTAATCTTCTGAGTCCCGAAGCCGCTGCACGACACGAGCCCGAATGCACACAAAACCACAATCAGCCATTGCATCTTGTAGATGTTCACAATCCACCCTTCCAACTTTGCAGGATTACCAGTTACAGCGCACCTTTCGACGACAGGACCGAACCATCCCCCGGCCGTTTGGCAGCGGCATCGGCCATGGCCCGGGCCGTGGCTTTGAACACCGCCTCTATGATGTGATGCGCGTTTTCACCATGAAGCACATCCACATGCATGGTGATTCCTCCGTGCAGCGCCAACGCCCTCAGGAATTCCTTGGCCAGCGCGGTGTCGAACGTACCCACTTTCCGGTCGGGCAGATCGACCCCGAAATACAGATACGGCCGATTTGAGAAATCGATGACAACCCGCGCGAGGGTCTCATCCATCGGCACATAGCTGCTTCCGTAACGTCTGATTCCACCCTTGTCGCCGAGCGCACGGGAAAAGGCCTGCCCCAGGCAAATGCCGACATCTTCCACGGTATGATGATCGTCGACGTCGAGATCACCCCTCGCTGAAATTGACAGGTCGAAACCGCCGTGCACGGTAAACAGCGTCAGCATATGATTGAGAAATCCCACTCCGGTATCGATCGATGCCATCCCGGTACCGTCCAGAACCAAACTGAGGCTGATGTCGGTTTCCGCGGTCCTTCGCTGAATCTCTGCAACACGGGTCTTGCCTGCCGTTGTCATGCGAGTTCCTGTCTCGTAGATGGTTATCAGTTGGCGGTGGTCCACAATCACCGCGATCGATCCCGTTCACTTTGTATAATAATCTTGTATGATATAATAATCACGTGACAACACCATTATTTTTTCACGTGCTTTGTGTTTTTTAGCTCTTGCAATAAAACCGAGCGATACTATTTTTGTGTTGACTTTTACCATGTCATTTATTAAATGTTGTCCTGTTTTGATGAGTGAACAGAGCGGGAATAACTCAGTGGTAGAGTGCAACCTTGCCAAGGTTGAAGTCGCGAGTTCGAATCTCGTTTCCCGCTCCAGATACGCAAATCAAGGTTCGGCATAGCTCGAACCTTTTTTTATTAATTGTGAGAGGTAGCAGATGAAAACCTATCTTGCTCCGGTAAATGAGATAGAGAAGAAGTGGTATGTCGTTGATGCCGAGGACAAGGTCCTGGGGCGTCTTGCCAGTGAGATCGCCTTCAGGCTCAGGGGCAAGCACAAACCGACGTTTTCACCTTTTATTGACAATGGCGATTTCATTATTGTCACCAACGCCGATAAAATTCAGTTGACCGGTAAAAAATGGGACGATAAAAAATATTATCGTCACACCGGCTATCTGGGCGGCATCAAGGAAGCAACCGCCAAGGAACTGCTCGAGAAACATCCGACCGACCTGGTCATGAATGCGGTTAAGGGAATGCTGCCGAAAAACAAGATCGGCAGGGCTCAACTGAAAAAACTCAAGGTGTATGCCGGAACCGAACATCCACACAAAGCCCAGCAGCCGGAACAACTTGAAATTTAAGCACACGGAGCATGAACCATGGCCGATCGTTTTTACGCGACAGGTAAGAGAAAGAAAGCAGTAGCCCGGGTCTGGATTACTCCGGGAAGCGGCAAAGTGCAGGTGAACAAGCTGACCCCCGAAGAATATTTCGGCGGGACCTTCCAGGGCCAGAAAATCGTAAAACCATTCGAAGTGACGGCAACTACTGATCAGTACGATGTCGTAGCGACGCTGGCAGGCGGTGGCAAGTCGGCCCAGGTCGATGCGCTGACCCATGGAATCTCCCGGGCCTTGCTCGAGGTGGACGCCGAGATGAGGATACCGCTGAAACGTTCCGGCCTTTTGACCCGCGATCCGCGCAACAAGGAACGGAAGAAATACGGACAAAAGGCCGCCCGCGCCAAATTCCAGTTTTCCAAGCGTTAATTCCGCGCACCAACGGTCTGCAGCCCTGTCGTATGTGACGCAGAGCAGCAGGGCCTTTGCAGGGGATGGCAGATTTTCTGTTATCCCCTTTTTTATTGTTTTCAGCCCAGAGAGGAACACATGCTACGAGTAGCCATTGTCGGAGCCTCAGGTTACACCGGCGGCGAGTTGGGACGGTTGCTCTGCAATCACCCGGGTGTAACGATCACGGTTGCGACCTCGAGACAGAACGACGGGGTACCGCTCGCCCGGTTGTACCCGCATCTCGCCGACAGAATCGATATTGTCTGCCGCAACCTGGAAAGCCAAGAAATTACCGGGCAGGCCGACGTTATCTTCTGCGCCGTCCCGCATAAAACGGCAATGAATGTCGTGCCCTTCTTCCTTGAAGCCGGTAAAAAAGTCGTCGACCTCTCGGCAGACTTCAGGCTGCGCGATGTCGCGGTATACGAGCAGTGGTATCAGCCTCACAGCGCGGCCCATCTTCTCGACCGAGCGGTCTACGGATTGCCGGAACTCTACCGCGATGAGATCAGAAACGCCGATCTAGTCGCCAACCCTGGCTGTTATCCGACCTCCGTCACGCTCGCTCTTGCACCGCTGCTGGAAAACGGTCTGATCGACCTGGACTCGATCATCATCGATTCCAAGTCCGGAGCTTCCGGAGCCGGCCGAGCCGCCAGCGTCGGTACCCTGTTCTGCGAGGTGACCGATGGCTTCCGTCCCTACAAGGTCGGCGGCGTCCACCGCCATGTACCGGAGATAGAACAGAACCTCAGCGCCCTTGCCGGCAGTCCGCTGACGGTATCGTTCACCCCGCATCTGCTGCCGATCTCCCGGGGAATTCTTTCCACGGTGTATGCGAACCTCACGACCGGGATCGATCTGGTATCCCTTCATGAACTTTACCTTAAGCGGTTTTCCAGCGAACCGTTCGTGCGTGTGCTCGAGCCCGGCATGCAACCGGCAACGCAGTTCGTACGGGGTTCCAATTACTGCGATATCGGTCTTGCCGTCGATGGTCGAACCGGTCGCGTAATCATCACCTCGGCGATAGACAACATTGTCAAAGGGGCATCTGGCCAGGCCGTCCAGAACATGAATCTGATGTGCGGCTTTGCAGAAGATACCGGTTTGAGACAGGCGCCGCTCTTCCCGTAACCAGCCGGTCCGGTGCACCGCTGCGAAACCCGTGAGAACCGTCAAACTGATCATAGCCTTTGACGGCACCGATTACTGTGGATGGCAGAAACAGAGGAACGGTCCGTCCATCCAGGAGGAAATCGAGCGCGCGCTTTCTATTATCTGCGACACCGGCATCGCCCTGCACGGCGCCGGCAGAACCGACGCCGGCGTCCATGCCCGAGCGATGACCGCTCACTTCAAGACCGCCAGCAGGGTCACCGGAGAAGACTTGCGTAAAGGACTCAACTCGCTCTTACCCACCTCGATTCGTATAGTCGACGCAGCCGATACGGACGACGATTTCCACGCCAGGTTTTCAGCCTTCGGGAAAACCTACCGTTACACGATCTTCAACGGCCAGGTCATGGACCCCTGCAAACGGCTCTATGTTCACCATGTTCCCCATGCTCTGAATCACGATGCAATGCGCGCCTGCCTTGACCATCTCGTCGGCGAACACGATTTCAGCAGTTTCGAGGCCTCCGGATCGCGGGACAGGGGCAACAACAACGGCCGGGGTGCAGTGCGGACACTGTTCAAGACCGGACTGACCCTGTCCGACGATTACCTGGAATTTCACTTTACCGGAGACGGGTTTCTCCGCCATATGGTGCGCAATCTGGCCGGAACGATTATCGAGGTGGGCCGAGAAAAACGAAGCGTGAATGAATTTTTCCGCATTCTCGCCTGCCGCGACCGCAGTCAGGCCGGAGCAACCGCCCCGCCCTGCGGGTTAAGCCTGGTCAAGGTTCACTATCAGAAGGATTGGTAGAAAAAAAGAGAATGACGATCAGCGTTTCTTGCTCGAAGAGTGCCTGGCGAGCATGGACTGCAGTTTCCATGGGGACGACAGGCAGATATTCTCCTCATCGCAATCGGACATCACATCGCAGAAAGCGAGGAACTCAACCAGCGCATCATCGAACTGCTTGTCTTTGCGGCTGATGATCCGCAACTGGCGCTTCATATCGATACCGTCGATCTTCAGACTCTTCAGCCAGCCGTTTTCAACTTCACGGCAGCTGGTAAGCGCTGATAGACAGGCAATGCCGACACCGGACTCTACCGCCCGTTTCACCGATTCGGGATGCCCCATCTCCATCACTATATTGACTTTGGCGAAATGTCCCTGCAGTTTTTCCTCGAAGATCGCCGCCGTGCCGGACCCCTTCTCACGCATGATCCAGCGGCTGTTCGGCAGGTCGCGCTTGAGATCGAAGGATTCGTTGGCGGCGATCGGGTCTGACGGTGCAGCGAGAACCACCAGTTCATCCTGAAACCACGGACGCGCGATGACGGTGCTGGACTTTTGCAGGGCGCCCTCGACAAAACCGATATCCACCCGCCCGTCCTGAACCATTTCTTCGACATGTCTGGTGTTGTTCACCAGCATGTTCAGATAGACTCTGGGATGCGCCTTCTTGAACGCACCGACCAGATAGGGGAGGATGTAATTACCGAGTGATGAACTTGCGGCGATATTTATATGCCCGGCCAGCTTGTCGTTTCGCTCCGACATGATGGTCTCGATGCTGCCGACCTGGGCAATGATGTCTTTTCCAAGCGGCAGCAGGTACCTGCCCCTGGCATTGAGAATCAGACTGCGACCGTGCCGGTCGAAGAGTGAGCCGCCCAGCTGATTTTCCAATTCCGCCAGTGCCATGCTTACCGCAGACTGGGTCACGAAGAGTTTTTTGCTGGCCTTGGTGACCTGAGCGGTCTCGGCGACAGCAATGAAAATTTCCAGTTGTCTGAGAGTAATAGACATGCGTTATGTCCGTATTCAGTTTTTTTGATAAATTACATCTTTTTTATTTAAATTGCACCATAAAATCATCAAAATCGAAGGGGCATATAAAAACAGTAAATCTTAATAAAATGCAAAATATTTATTTAATACAATGAATTAAAGACAATTAGCACCACATTGTGGCATTAAAAAAACTCGGTCGACAATTGCTCGGCAACCGTCTGTTAGGTAATGTTCCGCCAGGTGTTCAACCGCTTAATTGCTACCCTAACAATCAAAATGTACCGGATGACGAACCATACGATCGATCTCCCTGCTCCACCAAAATCCTTCGGCCACCGGTTACGGGCTTGCCCCCTGCCGATTCGAGATTATTACTATCCGGACCGCACAACAAACAGAGAACCCGATGAGGTCCCATGAATCCGTGGCTGCTGTTTATTCTGGTTGTGATCTTCGTTCATTTTCTGGTCGATACGATCATTTCCCTGCTCAATCTCAAGGCGCTTTCGCCTGAGCTGCCCGAGGAGTTCTCCGACACCTTCGATCAACATAAATACCGACGCTCCCAGACCTATACCAAGGTTCGCACGAAGTTCTCGATCGTGGAAAATTCCGTCACAACCATGATCACTCTCTCCTTTCTGCTGGCAGGGGGATTCAATTCTGTCGATACGGTGGTGAGGAGCTTCGCGGCGGATTCAATTACCGCCGGCCTCTGTTATGCGATCGCTCTCATGGTGCTGTCATTTCTCGTGGGTCTGCCCTTTGACATCTATTCCACCTTTGTCATCGAGTCGCGGTTCGATTTCAACCGCACCACCGCCAAGACATACATCCTCGACATCGTCAAGGGAGCGGCGTTATCGCTGGTGGTCGGAGTACCGATGCTGACCCTGATATTGTGGTTCTTCGAGCATGCCGGAGCGTTTGGGTGGCTGTTCTGCTGGATCGGGGTTGTGGTTATCGGGTTCGTCGTCCAGTTCCTGTCACCGATTCTTATCATGCCGCTCTTCAACAAATTTACTCCCCTCGAGGATGGCTTGCTGAAAGACAAAATCCTCTCCTATGCCCGACGCGAAAACTTCACGATGAGCGGTATTTTCACGATGGATGGATCGAAGCGGTCGACCAAGCTCAACGCCTTTTTCACCGGGTTTGGAAGATTCAGAAAAATCGTGTTCTTCGACACCCTGCTGGAAAAGGTGGAGGATGACGAGGTCGTTGCGGTCCTTGCCCACGAAATGGGCCATTTCAAGAAAAAACATATCTGGAAAATGATGGCGGCGCATATCCTCCAGACCGGACTGATGTTCTACCTGCTCTCCCTGTTCTTAAACAACCCCGGGTTATTCGAAGCATTCAGGATGGAACGGATATCCATTTATGCGAGCTTGTTTTTCTTCGCGTTTCTCTACTCGCCGATAAACACCCTGGTATCCATATCGTTTAACCTGCTATCCCGCTCGCACGAATACGAAGCCGACAGATACGCGGCGGAGACAACCGGCAAGCCTGAGGCGCTGATCAGGTCGCTGAAAAAATTGAGTCTGGCCAATCTGGCCAATCTGACCCCCCATCCGGCAATGGTCGTCTACAGCTACAGCCATCCACCGATACTGGCAAGGATTAAGGCGTTGCGGAGCCTGCAGGCCAAATAAAATTTTACATCTATCTTGCACCATCCAACGGTCACGATTAAGATGTTCGATAATGCCGGTCGCAGGGGTATTGCATTTTCAGTAATTGCGAGAGTTCTTCGCACATTCTTTGCAGAACACTTCAGTTAAGCACCTTGGGAGCAGACCATGAAAAAAAACGACTTCAAGAATCCGCTTATTCAATCAGGTGCCGTTCTCCTCTTTGTATTCCTGTTGATCTCGATCGTCGCCGGATCGGGATCCCAAGGAGTGTGGGGCTCCCTCGGGGCACTCTTCTCAGGGCTGGTTTCCGGAATCATTTTCCTGATCGCGCTGATTGTCGCGATATTCGTCTCGATCGCTGTCATCATAGGACTGTTCATCGCCGCCGTGTCGATCCATTCGGTAGACAAGGGTAAAGAAATGGGAAGGCAGCTGATATCCGGCATCAACTCACTTTTCCAGAGGATGACCGGCTCCAGCAGATTCCCGGCCCGGATGTCGGTATCATCGACTGACGCTTCTCCTTCCTCGCCGGGACAGCCGGCAGACACCGAGGCGGAGGTTTATGCGCAACGATTTACCTCGCTTGATGTGAAACTGAACCGCCTCGACACAAAACTGAGCGAACTGGCACAGGCTTGCGCCAGTCAGGATGAAGCCATTGACCGATTGCGTCAGCAGATCGCGGGGCTCGTCGACAGCGAGTCTATCGACAGCAAATTTGCCGATGTGACCGTGAGCCACCAGGCTCTTGAATCACGCATCGAAGAGCTTGCCGTTGAACTGACTTCCGGAGCCGATGCACGAAAGCAGATTGAAGACCGGCTTACGGTGGAAATCAGCAAGATGCAGGAAGAATTGAAGGAACTGCATGAGAAGACCTCTATCCCTGATACGATTTCGGGGATCCTCGCCTACATCGATGTACCCGAAGATCGGGACATCGTCACCGAAAAGGCCATGGAGGCGGTTTCTCGGGGCATGACCTATGCGCAGATTGACGATTTTTTCAAGGCATCGCTCAAACCTGAAGTATATGGAGAACTCGCCTCGCATCCGCGGCTGACCAAAGACTTCCTGCGCTCGATCAAAAAGAAATTCTAGTGGCCCTTCTGCTGCAGCAGAATCGTTTCCTCACCTGGAAACAGGTCTGCTGCAGCCAGCGCTCTGTATTTCCGCGGCAGCCTGCATTTTCAAAAGAGAAAATCGGTGTATAACCATATGGCATTCTTGCCACCAAGGTAATCGTAATTATTTTATAAGTTCGAAGCGTGTTTCCCTCTTGACAACGGGAGGGAGATCAATTAGTTTGTCGCGGCTTTAGCGCCGGTGAGCGCTGGCGACGGAAGCGGTGGAAGGAAGTAGAATTTGATTGACAAGCTGGAATGGTTTTAGTAGATTAACGATCTTCCGCACTCGTCACGAGTGCGCGGCCGGCGCCACGTGCCGGCCGTTCGAGCGATCCTTGAAAACTGAATAACAACAATACGCAAACGGGCCCACGTGTCTGTATGGACACAAGGGTTCTGTCAACAGCAGAGCCTTGTATAATTCACGTTATAGAAGGACTGAGCTTACTCAGTTCAGGATATAAACTGGAGAGTTTGATCCTGGCTCAGAACGAACGCTGGCGGCGTGCTTAACACATGCAAGTCGAACGCG
>JAJDNR010000180.1 GCA_022340565.1 Desulfofustis sp. | reverse complement strand
CGGTCCGGATCTGGCGGGCCTGGAGGTTCCCTGCCGGGTGTGAGGGCGTTGCACCACTGATCCCCGACTGATCAGGACAGGTCCGGCACAGCCGGCAAGGGCTGTTAAAAATCCGTTCGCAGGGTCACCTGGAGACCTGGTGCGTCAGGATGTCAATGCGATCCTGTTCGGTGAACCGCTGACGGTGATCGATTCCCATCTGAAATGGCAGCTTCGCTGCAGGCAGAAAGAGCTTCGCCAGCAGGTAGAGGTCACGGTGATCTATGTGACCCTCGACCAGGTTGAGGCGCTGACCTTTGCCGACACAGTGGCGGTCATGCTGGAGGGAACCATGGCCCAGGCGGGCACGCCAGTCGAGTTGTTCGACCAGCCGCAGCACACCTTCATGGGATACTTTATCGGTCCTCCGGGAATGAATGTGCTGCCGGACATCGGGCTGCTCGGCCATTCTATCAATTCGATCGGCATCGACTACAAGGTTACGCGGCAGCCGGTGTCCGCCTGGATGACCACGGTGATCATGGGCGTATGCAACTGGACCTGGTTACTTGCGCTGCTCTGCTGCGCAGGACTGAGTTCGATTCCCGATGACGACTATCAGGCGGCCCATATCGACGGCACCACCACCTTTCTGTTCATCGTCCTGGTTAAGATGGCGCTCGGGCAGTTCGACCTGGGACCGGCCGCTGCCATGTCCGTGAGCTCCCACTCGCCGTAAGACAAATCTGACATATCTTCTCCGTGACAGTCAATCCCGCTCGCGGGAGCAGCCGGGCTGGTTATCGAGGGGGCCGGAGCCGAGTCGATCTGTCAGCAGAGTTTGGCTCCGAGCGGTACGTCGGATTCCGGGGTGCACAGCACGACTGCTCCGTCGCTGTTGTGGAAACCCGTAATCAGGCACTCGGACATGACCGGTCCGATCTGTTTTCTGGGGAAGTTGACGACCCCGACCACGAGCCTGCCAACCAGTTCCTCCGGTGAATAGAGATCGGTGATCCGGGCGCTCGATTTGCGGATGCCGATCTGCTCGCCGAAATCGACGTGCACGATGTAGGCTGGGTGCCGGGCCTCCTTGAACACGTCGGCGCTGATCACCCTGCCGACCCGCAGTTCGACCTTTTCGAAGTCACTCCATTGAATGGTCTCCATGATGACTGCCTTTCTGGTTTTTGGTTATCTTGTGCCGCCGTTTCAGGCCTTCGGGACCGTACCCGACAGCTCGGCGGCCGCATAGCCCCGATAGTCATCGCATGCGCCACCCTGCGTCCCGCAACGCCGTCCGGATCGCCGCCCCGGACCATGGTTGAGGGTTTTCCCGTATCCCGTTGGCGACGCCAAAGCCTGCCTATTCCAAATCGGTGCCCATGGCAAGGTTAAAATACATTTGTTGTGCTATTGTGATCGTTATTCGATACAGTATTGATAGTCTTGCAGGTCAGATATCCTGGCTGAAACGCCCGTGTTGAGGCATTTTCGAGGAGAACTATATGAATGAGCAGACGTTTCACGGCGTGTTCCCGTATCTGGTGTCGCCAATAAAGGACGATGGCACCATCGACTCGGCGGTCCTGTCGCGCCTCTGCACCGACCTGATAGACAAGGGCGTGCACGGGCTGACCCCGCTCGGTTCGACCGGCGAATTCGCTTACCTGAACCGCAAGCAGCGGAGGGACGTGGTGGAGACCGTGATCGACGCCGCCGCCGGCAGGGTCCCGGTGGTCGCCGGCGTTGCCTCGACCACCACCGGCGACGCGGTGTCCCAGGCCAGGAGCTACGAACAGATGGGCTGTTCCGGCATCCTGGCGATCCTTGAAGCCTACTTCCCGGTGTCGGATGAATCTATTTTCAGCTATTTCAAGGCCATTGCCGACAGCGTGTCGGTGCCGGTGGTGCTCTACACCAATCCCAGTTTCCAGCGTTCGGACCTGAGCCTGAATCTGATCGAGCGGCTCAGCAGGATCGACAACATCGGGTATATCAAGGATGCTTCACATAATACCGGCAGACTGCTGTCGATCATGAACCTGGTTGAGGGGCGCATGCAGGTATTTGCCGCATCGGCCCACATCCCGGTTTGTGTGATGCTGATCGGCGGAGTGGGCTGGATGGCGGGGCCGGCGTGCCTGATCCCTGAGCAGAGCGTGAGACTCTACGAGTTGGCCGGCCGGGGACAGTGGCGGGAGGCGATGGATCTGCAGCGCCGGCTCTGGGCGTTGAACCAGGCTTTTGCGAAATATAACCTGGCGGCCTGCATCAAGGGCGGACTCGAACTCCAGGGGTACGAGGTCGGCAGCCCGCTGCCTCCCCAGTCCCCGCTCTCCGACCAGGGGATCGCGGAAGTCAGGAACGCCCTCAATTCAGTGGGCGCGCTGTAGCCCCGCAACCCCTGGTTGCCGTTGCACCGCTATTGCTCGGCAAGTACCTCGAGGCTTACGAAGATGTCGACATCCTTGCCGACGATGCCCATCTCGTAAAACTTCCCGTTGCCCACGCCATGGGCCAGCCGGTCGAACATGATAGAACCGTTGAAGCCGGCGACCTCGGTCCCCTTTTTGGCAGGGTGTTCCTTGACGCCCTCCAGCTTAAACGGCAGTGTCAGATCGTAAGTCTTGCCCTTGATGGTAAGGGTTCCGGCCACCTCATACAGGGAATCCCCGGCATCGGTGATGCTCGTCGATTCGAACACGATCTGGGGAAATTTTGCTGCGTCGAAGAAATCCTCGGAGAGCAGGTGTTTGTCTCGCTTCGGGATGCCGGTGTTGATGGATTCCACCTCTATGGTGAACAGGAAGCTGCTGCCGGCGAGATCGGCCGGATCGAAATTGAGCGCCAGCGTAAAGTCCTCAAATTTGCCCCGTATCTTGGAAAAGATGTGATCCACGCTGAAATAGATGTTTCCATGGGCCTTGTCCAGTTCCCATGACCGGGCACCGGCAAACAGCGTTGAAGCGCCGAGGACTATAGAAAGAAAAAGTATCAACAGCGGGACCAGGTGCTTCGTTTTCATATATGTCTCCTGTTATTGAGGTGATGACGGTTTGTTGTTGCGGACAGATCGGTAATGTTTCACGCCCCACAGGGCTGCCACGCTCAGAAAAAGTGCACCGATGAGCAGGCGCGGACCGGTCTTTTCAAAAGATTCGCTGACGAACAGCACATGGACCGTGGCGAGCAGCAGCACACCGTAGCCTGCCGGCCTGTGGAGCGCTCTCCAGATGGCGAAGGGGATGTGAAGGCGGTTTCTGAGATAGGATGAGACCGCCAGCAGCACGATGAAAAAAAGCACCGCCGCGCCGACCATCTCCGGCCAGAATTTCTTTCCCAGCGGCAGGTTGGCGATTCCTTCGGGAACCAGAACCAGCAGGGCGTGGCTGACTGCGGCCAGGGCCACGAACGCCCCGTTGATCCGGTGGTATCTGATCAGGTTGGCGGCGCCGAAAATGGCGCTCATGGCATCCCCGCGGATTGCCAGCAGAACCTGCAGGTAAACCAGCATGAGCGCCGTCAGTCCGCAGTACTGGCCGGCAATGAGCATGGCCTTGTCAACGCCGGTCTTGTACCACAGGGTCGTCGTTTCATAGTATCCAGGGATCGCCAGCGCCGCAGCCACGCAGATCACGGCCGCGGCCGTCAGCACGACCCGGTAAACAGCCGGCATAAACTCCGATTGCGCAGTGCGTTGGTCACGACGATTCACGTTGGACATCCCGGTTTATTTGTACGACATTGTGGTTGATATTCTCGGTCAGACTATTTCAATTATGAGCCGGTAAGTCAATCCTGATGTTGAGCAGGGTGCTGAACAGCGCAATTATCTGATTGACGAGCGGATCTGACCGGGAAAAACCGCTCTGGCTTGGCATGCCGATCATGGGCGTGCTAGATGAAGCGCCGGGCTATCGCCTGGGTGATGTCGTCGAGGTTGCCGATGGTCGCTCCGAAGCTGTCGCACAGGCGCTTTACCGCCTGATACAGGTCAGGGTTGTCGAGATCATCCACCCGGGCCAGCCGGTGGGTTCGCCGGCCGATGCAGAAAACGACCTGGTCTGCTTCCGGGAGAGCAAGGAATTTCCGGATCGGGGCCGTCATCTTTTCACGGTCGGAGGGCAGCACGCCGTCCACCTCGGAAAAAAGATTGAGCACATGATCGCTTTTCACGGTGCTGGTGATTCCCTCGAGCGATTCGAGAAACAGAAGCAGTTCCCGGGCCGTGTCGACCTCTCCCATCTTGTCGAACCCGCCGGCTGCATGCTCGTCCGTCAACGGCGCCGCCACGGGCAGCGCCAACGACCGCAGCCTGATGAAGTCCGGGTTGATCTGATTCAACGCGTCGGCGCTCTCCAGGGCATGTTCTTTCGACAGCGATATCCCCCCGAGACCGGGCATGATGTACTCGGACAGTTCCATGCCGGCCCGTTTCACTTTCTGTCCCGCGACAATCTGGGTAGCTTTGTCGACCCCTTTTCTGACCCGTTTGAGAACCGTATCGGAACCTGACTCCATGCCGATGTGAATGCGGTTGAGACCGGCCTCGGCCATCATCGCCAGGTTGTCGTCGCTGATCCTGGCGATGGTGTGGGAGCGCCCGTAGGAGGTGATGCGTTCCACTTCCGGAAACAGCATTTTGAGATGGCGGAGAATGGTGATCAGATCTGCGGGTTTGATGATGAGGCTGTTGCCGTCCTGCAGAAAAATCGATTTCATGCCGCCGGCGACGAAGTGGTAGGCGGCGTGCAGGGCCGATTCATCGGCCACCCTCTGTTTGAGAAAATCGCCGAAATATCGGGAACCGTTCTGACGTGCCGCAACGATCATGTCTACGCAGGTTTTCACCGCGTCGATGTCGCTGAGAATATGTTCGAGCGGACGCAGGCTGAAGGATGCGCCTTTATAGACCGGGCAGAATGTGCAGCGGTTCCACGGGCAGTTGCGGGTGATTCTGATCAGCAGGCTTTCGGCCTCGCTGGGAGGGCGAATCGGCCCCTGCTCAAAGCCGCGGTATGGGGGGATGTTCTTCATGATCATTCGATGGCGGGGCCGGCGGTGAAGGAACTCGCAGGTTTTTTTTCAGGGCCGCATAGGCCGCTGTGTCGGTTGTTTTCATCGAGCCTTTCGTTTCACTATTTCAATACACAACGGTAAGTCTTGCTTGTCACCTAAGTCAATACGCGTTATGGATGTCTGGCGAACGGGGCATTCCGGTTTATGCGGACAAGCCTCCATCATTTCTGACAGGAGACACCATGGAAGAACGGAACCTCTTTGAAAAACTTGTCGATTTAAGCCCGGGCATGGAGATCTGGTGGGATTCCTCGCCGATCATCTTCGAGAACTGGTGCAAGAAGATGCTCGCCAAGGCGGATCCCGCGGATCATGACAACCTGAAGGCGCAGTTCAAACGGATGTATGATCCGGCAAACGTCGAAGGCCAGCTGTTCAGGGGCGTAACGACCAACCCGCCCCTGTCCCTGCAGGCCATCGAGGACGACCCGCCGCGCTGGCAGAAGGTCGCTGCCGATTTCATCAGGGCCAATCCAGGAATCTCCGTCGAGGAGCTGTTCTGGATGAATTACAAGGAGATCGTCAAACTCGGGTCGGACATGTATCTGCCGCTGTTCGAAAAGAGCGGATACCGGGAGGGATTTCTGTCCGGGCAGACCGACCCGCGCGACGCCTTCAACGGCGAGGCGATGTTCGAGCAGGCCAAAGAGATTCACGCGATCAATCCCAACGTGATGGTAAAGGTTCCGGGCTCCAGGGAAGGTTATGACGTGATTGAGGAACTCACCGCCCTGGGCATCCCGACCAACAACACCCTGTCCTTTCACATGCCGCAGTTCGCCCACTGCGCGCAGCGGGTCGAGAAGGGGCTGGTGCGGGCCCGGGCCAATGGTGTCGACCTGTCCAAATGGCGCTCGATTATAACCGCGATGGAGTCACGCTGGGGAGATCTCGGCGGGTTGCGCGATTTCGGCCGGGAGGCCGGCGTCGAGGTGAGCGACCAGGACGTGCGTTGGGCGGAACTGGCGATCTTTAAGAAAGCCTGCCGGTACCTGAAAAAGAACCGATACCATTCGAAGATGCTGTCCTGTTCGTTGCGGATCGGACCGGAGGTCAATGGAAAGATGCGGGTCTGGCACCTCGAGGAAAAGGTCGGCGCCGACATCGTGGTGACCTGTCCTCCGGGCTACATCGACCAGATTATCAATTTCGACAACCAGTCCGCCATCGTGTTCGAGGCCGATACCATCGAACGGGACATTCCCAAGGCCGTGTTCGACAGGCTGATGAAGATCCCCTATTTCGAGAAAGCCTATGATGAAAACGGCTACCGGCCGGAAGAGTTCAATAGCCACCCGTCGCTGGTGAAGACCGCTGACCAGTTCGCCAAGGCCACGGAGAAAGCGGTAGCGTTCGCCGAGAAGTGTCTCAAGGGCTGAATTAACGGGAGATAGCTCTTCTCCTCGAGGGCGATTCGATCGGCAACGCCGGATCGGGTCGGCCATTGTCTATGTTGAGATCAAGGGTGCTGCCCGTCCGTCTTCGGCGGGCCAGCGCAATAACGGCTATAAGAAGTCGTTGAGCGCCTGGATGAAGTGGTTGCGGGCTTCGATGTGCACCAGGTGGCCGGTGCCGGGAATGGTCAGCACGGTCGAGTTGGGGAACAGCCGGCCGATCAGGTCGCTGTCGCCCTCGCTGATATAGTCGGACCGGCCGCCCCTGATGAATAACGTTTCGACATCGCAGGCCGGACCGCTCACCGCCGCCGAGATCGCCTTCTGAGCCGCCGATATGGCGTCAAGATCCGGTTTCCAGCTATAGCTCCCATCTCCCCGATTTTCCAGATTGGCCAGCAGAAACTGCCGGTACACCGGATCCGGCACTGCTCCCTGCATCAGCAGGTCGGCGTCCTTTCGGGACGTGAGCCGGCCGAGGTCGAGACTGCGCATGGCATCCAGGTAACCGACCCAGAACGGGTCGGTATAGGCCTTCGGGGCGATATCCACGACCGCCAGCTTGTCGACCCGTTCAGGGAAGGACAGGGCCAGCTGCATCGCGCACTTGCCGCCCATGGAGTGTCCCACGATGGATGCGCCATCAAGATCAAGGTCATCCATAAAACCACCCAGATCAGCCGCCATGGTCCCGTAGGACATGGTGGAGTGATGGAAGGAGTCGCCATGGTTTCTGAGGTCCACGACATAGGTCCGGAAGCGGCTGGCGAGCGCCCGGGCGACACCGGTCATATTGGCCTTCGAACCCAGCAGTCCATGGAGCAGGATGACCGGAGGACCGGATCCGTATTCAGCGTATGCGAGCATGATCTCCCGTGTCAGCAGTGATTCTTAACAACCAGTGATAATAAGGTATCTTGCCGATTTGGCAATGTCTGCACCATATATTTCGATAATACTAGAAATATAGTTGACAGCCCGTTTTCCGGACGCTATGGTGCCTTCCATACGCTAACCAAGCTGTCGGAGTCAACCATGGACCTGCAAAACGCCGCGGCCCGCTGCGCCGAACTCGGCAATATCACCAGGCTGTCGATCTTCAGACTGCTGGTCAGAGCCGGGAAAACCGGCCTCCCGGTCGGAGAGATCCAGAACCGCCTGGGCATTCCAGGTTCGACCCTGACCCATCATCTCCAGCGTCTGGCAAAGGTCGGGCTGATCAACCAGCGGAGGGAAAGCCGGGTGCTGCACTGCGAGCCGCAGATGAGCGCGGTGCTGGAGCTGGCCCAGTATCTGCTGTCTGAATGCTGCTCGCTGCAAGCTGAAATTACCGCAGTCAAGGAGTGATGTACGCCAACCGGAGTCACATGACATGGAAGCATACCTGCCACAAATAAAGGAAACAGTAGGATTTTTCTCCTATACCATGGTCGAGCTGGCGATCCTGTTCGTCGGCATCAGTTTCCTGGTCGGGGTGATCAATGAGTTTCTGCCCCAGGACAATGTAAAGCGATGGCTGTCGGGACGAAACGGCCGCGGCTATCTGATTGGATCGCTGCTGGGGGGATTGACCCCGTTCTGCAGCTGTTCGACGATCCCGGTCACCCTCGGGCTGCTGCGTGCCGGCGCCGGTTTCGGCCCGACCATGGCCTTTCTGTTCACCTCGCCGCTGGTCAACCCGATCATCGTTCCGCTGTTCCTGACGCTGCTCGGCCCGAAAGTGACGGTTGTCTATATCCTCGTTGCCATCGGCATGACGATCGTGATCAGTTTCGTGCTCGACACCAGCGGATTTATCAGATACGTGAAACGGGAGCTGCTGCCGGCAGGCTCAGCCGGCGACGCGTTACGGTCAGCTGTTGCGGGCCCGGCATCAGGTGGCTGCTGCGACGGCGGGCCGCAACCGCTCACCGTGGTGCCCCTACAAGCTTCTCTGCAGTGCTGCGAAGCAGCAGTGGCGGGCGGCGGTGGAACCCTTTCGTTGTCGATTCCGATCTATCGGGAGCGGCCGTCGAGGTGGCGCAGGATTTTGGGAGAGGCGGTGAAACAGTTCCGCAGCCTGCTGCCTTTCGTGGTGCTCGGGGTGGCCATCGGCTCGGTGATTCACGGCTTTCTGCCCGCGGATCTGGTGGTACGGCTGGCCGGCGCCGACAACCCGCTGGCGGTGCCGGTGTCGGCGGTCGTCGGAATCCCGCTCTACTTGAGGGTCAGCACCATGGTGCCGATTGCCGCCAGCCTGATCGCCAAGGGGATGAGCGTCGGCGCCGTGGTGGCGCTGATCATCGGCGGAGCTGGAGCCAGCCTGCCGGAAATGGCGATGCTCAAAGGCATGTTTAGACTGCCGCTGCTCATTGCCTTCATTATGTCGGTAATGGTTATGGCGATCACCGCAGGTTTTCTGGTAAATATGATCCTACTGTAGGAAACATTTTAAAGGAGACTGTATGAGTCATACAATAGCGCTAATTCCGGGCGATGGCATTGGCAGAGAGGTCATTCCAGAAGGCGTCAGGGTTCTGGAAAAGCTTTCCCGGTCTTTCGGGTTTGCAGTGGAATTCACCGAATTCCCGTTTTCCTGTTCCTATTATCTCGAGCACGGAGAGATGATGCCCGAAGACGGCATCGAGCAGCTCAAACCCTTTGACGTGATCCTGCTCGGAGCGGTCGGGGCCTACGGGGTGCCCGATCATGTCTCGCTGTGGGGGCTGCTGCTGCCCATCAGGCGGCAGTTCGACCAGTACGTGAATCTACGTCCGGTGCGGCTGCTGAAGGGGGTCTCTTCACCGCTGGCAAACCGGGGACCGGAGGATATCGACTTCCTGGTAGTCCGGGAAAACACCGAAGGGGAATACTCCAATACCGGCGGCAGACTCTTTCACGGGACCGAGCGGGAGTGCGTGATCCAGGAGTCGGTGTTCACCCGGCAGGGGGTCGACCGCATCATCCGCTATGCCTGCGAGCTGGCGATGGAGCGTTCGCCAAAGCACTTGACCTCGGCCACCAAGTCGAACGGGATCAGTTTCACGATGCCCTACTGGGACGAGCGGTTTGCTGAAATCACCGGCCACTATCCGCAGCTGACCTGCGACCAGTTTCATATCGACATCCTGACAGCCCACTTCGTCCAGCATCCTGACTGGTTCGACGTGGTGGTCGGTTCCAACCTGTTCGGGGACATCCTCTCTGATCTCGGGCCGGCCATTGCCGGCGGCATCGGCATCGCCCCGTCGGCCAACCTCAATCCCGACCGCATCTACCCGTCGATGTTCGAGCCGGTGCATGGGTCGGCTCCAGACATCGCCGGCAAGGGCATCGCCAATCCCATCGCGACCTTCTGGTCGATCCAGATGATGCTTGATTTTCTCGGTGAGAGCGGAGCAGGCGAGGCGCTGATGACGGCGGTCGAGCAGGTGACCGGGCAGGGCTTCGTTACCCGCGACCTGGGGGGAACCGAGACGACCGCATCGTTTACCGGGCGGGTGCTGGATCTGATCTGAGCGGGTCTGCACCGCCGCAAGGGGGCGAACGGTTAATCGACCGGCGGCCCGGTATAGCGCGGCACCACGTACGGACCCTCCGGGATGACCGCAATCTCGGCGTCGTTCTGCTCGGCGACGCTGTCGAGAATTGCCCGCTTCAGGTCGGTCACGTGGGTCACGAAAGTCTGCTGCAGCTCTTTTTTGCCAAGCTGCTTGGTAAACATCCTGATCGAGCCCCTTCGCAGCGGCTTCAGCAGCATTTCCGTTTGCCACTCGTCGATCTCCGCAACGCTGCGGGAATAAAGGATGTCCATGAATTTTTTCTTGCCGTGGGCGCACAGCATCTGCTGGGCGGCGACGAATTCGGGGCTGCCCATCCCTTCCGAGCAGTCGCTGGCGATGATGATGGTTCCCCCCGGTGCAAGGATGTCCATGGGCCCGACCATGCCCTTTACCGTCTGGTAATAGGTTCGGTCGAGCGGGTAGCCGCCCGCCGAGGTGACGATGGTCTTGAAAGTCCGGTCGATTTCGATCTCGGCGTACCGCCGCATGAAGTCTACCGCCGCCAGATGGCTCCGTTCGATGTCGCCGAAGGTCACCGTGCCGAGTCTGCGCCTGTCGTCGATGGCCACGTTCAGCGCGTAGACCGGCCCGACCCTGGCGACGATTTCCATCTGGGCCTCGTGCAGCGGGTTGCCGTCCATCACACAGCTGACCGCACTGGGATGCTCCAGCACGTGAGCGGTATGGAATTTGAGGATGGTGTCCTGGTAGGCGACACCGGGGGCGATGACCTTGCGCCCGCCGGAATAGCCGGCCATGAAATGGGGCTCCACCAGCCCCGTCACGATTTTCAGGTCGGCATCATAGAAGCGTCGGTCGATGCCCACTGGAATGCCCTGGGAGGTCGTGCCCAGATCGATATGGGCGTCGCGGTCCCGGGCGAAGTGGTTCTCGATCCGGAACTGTTCGAAAATCTCGTCGCTGCCCACCAGTTCCCGCAGTTCTTCGCCTTCGTTGGGCCGGTGCAGGCCGGTGGCGACGAGGATCAGGATATGCTCCTTTTTCACGCCTTGGTTCATGAGCATGTCGATCAGCGGCGGCAGCAGGTCGCCGTTGGGCACCGGTCGGGTGATATCGCAGATCAGAATGCAGACCGTTCCGGCGGCTTTGGCCAGTTCCGGCAGCGACGGGCTGCCGATCGGGTTGTGCAGTGCCCGCCTGATCGAGGCGTCCACGTCCGCGACCAGCGGCATCTGATGTTTGTTGATCTCGTAGATGACGATATGATCGGGCAGGTCGAGGGTGAGTTCTCGTTTTCCATACAGCAGCGATGATTTCATGATGTGGTGGTGGTCGGGTTCGGCTTGGTTTTGGTTTTCATCACAGATCTATTGCATCGGTAATAGCAGGAGGGAAGCAACAAATCCGCTTACGGTAAAATATAAGCTGGCGCTTCGGATAGCACCATGATAGCTTGCTCTATTCATTCAGTAAACGGTTTTCTGTGTTCCCCGGGCTTCGGGCGGCTCCAGGGTAACCATCTGAAAATGAATGATATATCCCGAATCGGAAATGCCGGGATGGGGCGCTGGAGTTCTGTACGCATACCATTGAAGCAAAACGTGAACATCATGACAATCATTGCCGAGTTGAGCACTAGCAGACGCGAGCTCAGCAGAGATGAGAGAGCGGTGATCCAGGCACCATCGAGGCAGCGGCGCTCCGCCAGGCCCGGGGCGGTGCCGGTTTCATCGATGGCAACGCCGGGTAAGGTTACGGGACGCGTGCAGAGGGCATGATGGCTGAAGGCGTGCGTCCGGATATGCAGATTGCGGTAATCGCCTGCGAGATCATGAAAGCGGAGATCGAGGCGGCGAAAGGAGGGGATGCTCGGATCCGGACCTTTTACGTCGATCAGGGGCTGCACCGTACACCGTCTCTTATGGCGGGGCGGATCCAGGAGATCGTCGCCCGAGTTGACGGTATCGTCGATTGCGTGGTGCTGGGGTATGGGCTCTGCTCCAACGGCATTGTCGGCGTCGGGGCCGGCCTGCAGGAGATGATCGTTCCCCGCTGCCATGACTGCATCGGGTTTTTCCTCGGGTCTCCGCAGGCCTATCTGGACGATTTTCACTCCCGCCCGGGGTCCTATTACCTTACCCCGGGCTGGATTGCTGAGCGCAAGGACCCGCTGTCCATCATCGAGGACGAATATGTTCCCCGTTATGGCCGGGAGACCGCAGAGTGGGCCAAGAAGGAGGAACTCAAGCATTATACCCATATCGTGCTGGTCGATACCGGGGTAGCCGACCTTGCACCGATGCGCGAGATCGGCCGTAGAAATGCCGCCTTCTTCGGGATGAGCTATCTGGAAATCCAGGGCCGGAGCAGGGAATTCTTCAGCAGACTGGTTCACGGGCCCTACCCGGAGGGCGAGTTCATCACGATTCCGCCCGGTGGAGAGATCACCCAGGCCCTGTTTATCGGCTGAAGCGATGCGGCAGAAAGGGAAAACCGGAACGCCGGCCGGCAGATCGTCATCGGCGCCGCCGCCGAAGACCCGATGAAATTCAGGTCTGTTACAAGGAGCAACGAATTATGAAACCATCAGGTTATCAACTGATCATGTCGGCGATGTTCAAGGGGGAGAAGGGAGAGCGGCCCCCTGCCGGCAATCCCACCTCGATTGCCTGCCACGACCTGATGGATGTGACCGGCGTATCATTTCCAGAGGCGCACCTGAACGCTGAGGCGATGGCCGAGCTGGCACTCGCCGGGCATGAGCTGATCGGTTTCGACACGGTGATGCCCGAGTACAGCGTCGACCAGGAGGTTGCCGCACTCGGTGCCGACGTGGACTGGGGCGACCGCACCATGATGCCCGACACCAAATCGTTTCTTTATGCGGACTTCTCGGACATCGTGATTCCCGATGATTTCCTCGAACGGCCGTCCATGCGGGTGCTGCTCGATGCCCTGTCCATCCTGCGCAGGCATGTCGGCGGGTCGGCGGCGATCATCGGCAAGGCCATGGGCCCCTGGACCCTGTCCTACCACATGGCAGGTACTCAGAACTTCCTGCTGCAGATCGGTCTCGGAGAGATCGACACGGTGAAGCGGATGGTGGAACAGCTGATGCCGGTGACGATCGCCTCGGTCAATGCACAATTCAGGGCCGGGGCGGATATCGTCGTGGTGGCCGATCATGCCACCGGTAATCTGATCAGCGCCACCCATTACGCCGAGCTGCTGCTGCCCTATCACCAGGAGCTGACCAGCCAGATCGACGGGCCCACCATCCTCCACGTCTGCGGCAACTGTTTTGATCGGCTGCGCCATTTCGCCGAGGCGGGCTTCAACGCCTACCACTTCGAGTGGCAGGTCGATGCGAAACGTGCGGTTGAAACGGTGGGCGACACCATGGTACTGGTCGGCAACGTCAACAATGCCCAGACCCTGCTCCAGGGAACCCCCGAAGACGTGCACAGGGAGGCCCGCTATGCGATCGAGGCCGGCGTCGACATCATCGGTCCGGAGTGTGCGATACCGCTGTCGACGCCGCTGGAGAATCTCAAAGCGATTATCGCTGCAGTTCAAGAAGGGTATTAAAAGACCGAAAAATCCTAAGTTTTCAAGGTAGCCATGTGTTTCGCGGCAGCCTGATGTCATCAAATCAAGATCAATCCAGGAGCGGAGTTGCCATGAGTAATCATCTGGAAATCATCAAGGAAGCAATCATCGGCGGGAAGCATAAGGACGTCGAGGAACTGGTCCGGTCGGCGCTTGACGACGGGGTCTCGGCGAATGCGATCGTGAACGAGGCAATGATCCCCGGCATGGACGTGGTCGGGAAAAAATTTTCCAACAACGAGATCTTCGTTCCGGAGATGCTGGTCGCCGCCGTCACGATGAACAAAGGGCTCGACATCCTCAAGCCGATTCTCAAGCAGAGCGGCAGCAAGTCCAAGGGCACCATCGTGATGTGCACGGTGAAGGGAGATCTGCACGACATCGGCAAGAACCTGGTGATCATGATGCTCGAGGGCGCCGGTTTTGACGTCATCGACGTGGGCGTCGACACCAGTGTGGACAAACTGATCGACGCGGTCAAGCAGATCAAGCCGGATGTCCTCGGTCTGTCTGCGTTGCTGACCACGACCCTGCCCGAGATGGCCAAGGTCATCCAATCTCTCGAGGCGAACGGGATGCGCGGCGAGGTGAAGGTGATGATCGGCGGCGCTCCGGTGGATGCGGCGTACAGCGAGAAAATTGGTGCCGACGGTTACGGCAGGGATGCCGCCCAGGCCGTCGAGGTCGCCCGTCGTTTGATCGTGTGATCGGCGGCCGATTCTCCCCAGCAGGGCGGCGGCAGCGGTGCGGGCGCCAAGCCGGCCCGAACCACGGACAATCCGTTCCTGCCCGCGCTGTTCTTGAGAGAAATCAGATGAAACTCAACGATCCATTCGGCCGCATGGAACGGCGGCATCAGGTTGCCTACCAGACGGTGAAGGACTCGCTGCAGCGCAGCGGCATCAAAACAGAAGAAGCGGCATTGCAGGTGATCAGGGACACCCGCAGGCGGGCGCTGGTCTTCATAGGAGCGGCAGCAGCGGCAACGGGGCTGACGGCGCTGATTTTTCCCGGGGCACTGCTGGTCGTGGCGGCGTTCTGTCTGCTGCTGTCGGCCTGGGTAGTGAGTTGGACGATCAACGGCAGGCGCTATGTGAAACGCTACATTGAAGAAGAACTCGGTGCTCCGGAGGGTGTCTCGCCCGACCCGCCAGGCCCGTGACAGCTGGCCCGATCCAGCCGGGTGGTCGAAGGGCGGCGGATGCCGTCCGCCCGGCCGGCTATTGGCCCGCCTTCACCAATCTCGGTGTCCACAGGAGCAGCCCTTCGTCATCGTACTCTTCGAGGAACTGCACTCCGGTCCACTGCTTTACCTGATCCAGGTAGCCGTGCCGCATGACCTTGAAGGAGATCATGCTGTCCTCTTCGAACGCCGATGAGTCCATCAGCGTGACGCCCTGATAGGGTGTGATGCCGAGGTAGATCCACGGTTCGTCAAGGTTGTTCTCGACCCGGTAGACGATATGGGAGCCCTCAGGATCAGTGTGGATCTTCACATTGATCGCCTGCTTGGAGGCGCATGACGAGAACAGCAGCGCTGCCGACACAACACTGATGCAATACAGAAATCGTTTGATGGGGGACATGAAATCCTCTTCTGTCTCTCTTACTCTTGTTCCAACTCGCCGTAAACGTCGATGGCATTCGCCCGTGCTGCTTCCTCGCTGCCATGCCGCTTGTTCACCCAGAAAGAGGTGATGGTGGAATGGTATCCGTTTTTCTGGAACTGCACGGTGACCTTTTCGGATCCCGTGCCTCTCCAGACGATCTGGGCAGGGGTCCTGCCGAGGTTGGTGTTGTCCTTCAGGTTGATGATGTCCGCGCCTTCGGGCACGGAGTTGATATCGGCGGCTCCGTAGTGGGTCGATGCACAGCCTGAGGCCAGCAGCACTGCCGCCCCTGAAAGGGCAAGAACGATGTTTCTCGCACGTCGGGTAAGGTTTTTTTGCATGATGTTCAGAATCGCTAAAGATTTTAAGGGTGAATAAGTCCGCGTAGCTCTACCTGTTTTGGACGGAATAGTCAACCCCGGCCCGGCGCTGAGGGGGTGACGGGACCTGCCGGTCGAGCATGACTTGGGCGCCGGTCGCGAGTTTCCAGAATTTCGGGTGCAGCATCGCCACGAAGGGAATGATCTCGAGCCGTCCGACCACCATGTTGATGATCAGGATGATCTTGGTCGGCACCGACAGGGCGCCGAAGCTGTTCATCGGCCCAATCTGCCCGAGCCCCGGACCGATGTTGCCGATGGTTGCGAAGGTTCCCACTACCCCCACCACTCCATCTCCTTCCAGCGCGGTGACCAGCAGCGAAGAGACGATCGACAGCAGCAGGTAGAACAGCAGGAACCCGAGAATCTGGCGCTGGATGGGGTCCGGCACCACCTTGTGATCGAGCTTCAGCGGCCGTACCGCGCTCGGATAGATGGTCTGCAGGATCTCCCGCTTCAGGTATTTGGCCCACACCAGAATCCTGACGACTTTGATGCCGCCACCCGCGGATCCGGCACACCCTCCGATCAGCATCATGCTGACCAGCACCACCTGGCTGGGAACCGCCCACAGCGCGAAATCGGTACTGGCGAATCCGGTGGTCGTGATCAGCGAAACGATCTGGAAGAGACTGTCGCGCAGTCCGTCGAGCAGATCTGACTTGCCGCTGAACAGCAGGGTCAGCAGCAGACAGCCGGCGGCGGAGAGAATGATCAAAAGGTATCCCCTGAATTCCTCGTTCCCGCACAGAATCATCGGGTTTCTGCGGGTGATGGCCCGGTACTGCAGCGCGAAGTTGGCGCCGGCCAGCAGCATGAACACGGTTATGATCCAGGTCGCGGCGGTGTTCTGGTACCCCATGATCGACTGGGGATGGGGAGAAAAGCCCCCGGCTGCCAGGGTTGAAAACGAGTTGCAGACCGCATCGAAGGGGGCCATGCCGGTCATGATCAGCAGCATAATTTCCGCCATGGTGAGGCCTATGTAGACCAGCCAGAGGGCCTTGGCGGTGTGGGTGATCCGCGGTGTCACCCGGTCTTCGGTCGGCCCCGGCGCCTCGGCGAAAAACATTTGCCGGCCGGCGATCTTGAACTGGGGGAGAATGGCGACGAACAGCACGATGATGCCCATGCCGCCCAGCCACTGGGTGAGGCTGCGCCAGAAAAAGAAGCTTTTGGGGTAGAGTGAAAAATCGAGCAGGATGGTCGCGCCGGTGGTGGTGATTCCCGACATCGCCTCGAAATAGGCGTCGAGCGGCGACAGCCCGTAAAACAGGTAGGGAACGGCACCCATTGCCGCGCAGGTTATCCAGGTGAGGCAGACGATCAGCATGCCCTCGCTGCGCTTGAGCTTGTCGTAATTGGTCGTGTTTCTGCCCAGTTTCCGGAAAATCAAGCCGATTCCCACGCAGATCAGCGAGGAGCTGGCGAACGGAATGACGGCGAAGTATTCGGTTTCGATCAGCGCCACCGCGATCGGGGACAGGATGATGACCCCGAACGCGATCAGAATGTGGCCGAGTGCCGAGACGGTGTGGCGCATGATGCTCATCCGCCGAACATTTTACCGATTGCTTCGACGTCGGAGGCCATGGTGAAGATCTTCAACTGGTCGCCTGCCTTGATGACCGTTTCTCCGTGGGGGACGATGATCTGCCACCCGCGCTGCACCACACCGATGATCGCCCGCGCGCCGAACCGGAGGTCGGCGACCCGCTGCTCCTGAAAATCCTCAGGTACCGTCAGCTTGACCACCTCTCCCTGACCGCCCTCGATAAGCGCCAGGATGTCGATCTCACGGCTCTGGATCCGGTTGAGCAGATCCTTGAGGGCGGCTCTCAGCGGTGACACGACCACATCGATACCGACCCGGTCGAACAGCGGCGCAGTATTGGCGTTGCCCACCCTGGCAATGATCCGGCACGGGCTGAGCTGCTTTGTCATCAGCGAACAGAGCAGATTTTTCTCGTCGTTGTCGGTAACGCATATAGTGGTATCGGCGTGCGCGATCCCGGCATTTTCCAGGAGGTCGAGATCGGTGCCGTCGCCGTGCAGCACCAGGCTTTTTTTGAGCTTGTCGGCCAGAAAGGTGCAGCGTTCGTAGTCGTGCTCAATGATCGTCACGTGCAGGTTTGCCGCCTCTAACTGCTGGGCCAGCAGGAATCCGACACTGCCGCCGCCGATGACGACCACCTCCTTGATTGCGTCTTCTGCCTTGAAAAACCGGGCGGTCAGCAGATCCAGGGCAGACCCTGTACCCATGAAGACGACCTTGTCATTGAGCTCTATCACTGTCGATCCCTGGGGAATAAAGAGATCGTTTTCCCTGGTGATGCCGACGATCAGCGTCTGCTTGGGAAAGGTGCAGTCCATGATGCGCCGGTTGAGTATCTCGGAACCTTCTTTAATCCGGTACTCGAACAGCTTGACGTTGCCCCTGTCGAAGTATTTCACGTCAACCGCGTCGGGCACTGAAACGATGCGGAAGATATCCTGGGTGAGAAGCTGTTCCGGCCAGATGACCGTGTCGATGTCGTAGGCGGTCCGATAACGGCTCTGGGGACCTGCAAGATGCAGATTCTGATACAGTTCCATGGTTCGCACGAAGCAGGTCGTTTCGATGTCGACGATTCGTTTTATGGTCCAGCAGGCAACGATATTGGCCTCGTCGACCGCCGAGCAGGCAACGAAAAGATCCATTGCGGCCGCATTGGCCTGTTCGAGGGCCGTCAAATCGGTGCCGCTGCCGCTGATGAAGTTCACGTCGAGGTTGGCGAATCGCTCAGGAAGCTGTTTGTTTTCGGCCAAAACGGAGACATCGTGCTTGTCGCTGAGGAATCGGGCGGCCATGTAGCCGGCGTCGGTTACCCCGTAGATCAGTATTTTCATGCTACGCTCCTGACGCGGCAGTCTTACATTCGGTAAAAATTCTGGCGGTGCAGCGTCGGCAGACTTCGGGGTCGAGCCGGGTGAAGATTTCCGATAAAGCTTCCTTCTTGGAGGTAAAAATATTGTCGAGTCCGATATCCAGCAGATAGTCGAGGAATTTGAAATGGCTGCAAATATCCTCCTTCATGTCGTAGAAGTAAAGATCCCCTCCCGCGTCGCGCCGCTCCTGGGCCAGGTGACTGAGGAGTTCGGCGCCGGCCATGTCCATGAAGTTGATCCCGCTTCCGACGATGAGCAGACTCTGCTGCTCCGAATGCTCATCGATCATGTCATGCAGGGTGCTTCTCACATGATGGACCGCACCGAAATAGAGCGAGCCGTCAATCCGTACGATTTTGAGCTGGGGGCATTCCGGAAGCGCCGGGTTGGTCGTAAACGAACGGTTCGGGGTGCTCGGGTCCGGCACCCGGGTCAAGAGGTGGGGGTGTGAGGTGCGGTTGAGATAGATCGCCAGCGACATCAGAATCCCCAGCAGGATTGCGAACTGCAGTTCGAGGAAGAGGGTTGCGAGAAAGGTCGATCCGATAATGATCGACTCGGTTACACTCGTCTTAGCAATTTTAACGATGTGCTTCGGGTCGATCAGTCGCCAGGCCACCAGAAAAAGGATACCGGCTAGAGTGGCCTTGGGCAGATAGCCGGCCAGCGGCGCCAGGAACAGCACCACCGGTACCAGAATCAGGCCGGCGAATACGGCGGCCAGCGGAGTTCTTGCCCCGGCTTCGTAGTTCATGCCGCTGCGGTTGAAGGAGCCGGTAGCTACATAGCTGCTGAAAAAACTGCCCACGATGTTGGATAGCCCCTGGCCGATGAATTCCTGATTGCCATCGAACTCCTGATCGGTCTTGTCGGCGAGCGAGCGGGCTATGGAGATGGCTTCGGTCAGCGCGAAGAGGGCCATGGCCAGCGCCGTCGGTACCAGCATCTTGATGTTGGTCAGGGTTATCGAGGGCAGGGACAGGGGCGGCAGGGAGGCGGGCATCGCCCCGACTACCGCGATGTTGGCGGTTTCCTTGCCGACAGCAGCGGAGACGGCGAGAGCGGCAAGGCTGCCGACGACCATCGACACGATCATATAGGGAAACGCCGGCCGGTAGATCCTGACTGCAATCCCTGCCGCAATGGTGATGCAGCCCACCAGGACCGCGTAAGGATTGACCTGGCCGAGATGGACAAAGAGATTTTCAAACATCACCTGGACATTGCCTTGCAAAGAGCCGTAGCTCAATCCCAGAAAATGCTTGAGTTGACTGGTAATAATCAGCACCGCCGCTCCGGCTGTAAACCCGACGACCACGGAATGGGAGATAAAATTGACCAGGGTGCCGAAGCGCACCAGTCCCAGGCTGAGCTGCATGAGGCCGACCATGAGGGTGACGGTGATGGCGAGCTGCACATACGCCAGCGATCCCGGCAACGCATACTCGCTCAACGAGGAGAACAGGACCAGGGAGGCGGCGGTGGTGGGACCCGAAACAAGGAGCCAGGAGGACCCGAACAGGGCGGCGATCACCGCCGGCACCATGCCGGTATAGAGCCCGTATTGAGGCGGCATGCCGGCGATGGTCGCAAAGGCGACACCCTGCGGCAGGGCGACGATGGCGCCGATGCAGCCGGCCATAAAGTCGGCCTTGACGGTTCGTGGCGTGACAACCGGCCACCACAGCAAAAACGGAAGAAACCGGGTGAAGTTTTCTTTCTTGTTGATCACGGCCGCATTGCTTGCAAAGGTTCATCTGGCAGCTGTCTCTTCCATATCGATAGTACGTTTCAGTTTATTTATCAATATATCAAAATGTTCTCGGACGACTGCCGGCTGCTTGCGGCCACCTGCCGAAGGCCGGACCAACGTGCGGGGAAATAACGAAAATTCATCCGGGCAGCGGTTTTTCCGGTCTCAGATACCGTTCTCCAGCGCTATCAAGGCCGGCTTTTTCCCAGAGGGCCGGATGGTGAATGGAACACCAGGCGGCCTTTATTTTATCCGGAATCCTCGTTATCCAGGATAATCTCATTCTCACCACGGGAACGCTGTGCCAGAGATAAATGGCCACAGGTGTTTTGATCTGGAATCAACATCCGCATTTTTAAAGCCAGCCCAAAACCTGTTTGAAATTGCTCCGAGAAAGGGCTAACCTGAAGCACGTGACCAGGCGGCCCTGCTTGATCTATAAACCATATGCTGTCCAGGAAGATTGAAGCTCATGAATCTGATACCTCAAACCATCCGCTGGCAGATCATGACAGCCTTCTTGAGCTGTTTTGTCTTTATGGCCATTGTCGTCATTCTCGACTACAAAAACTTCAAAGATCTATCACGCTCCATGCAGTTCTTCGAACTGGCCGAAGACGTGAACAAAACGCTGATGGAGATGAGGCGTTACGAAAAAAACTATTTTCTCTACCGGCATGAGTTCAATTACGGAGAAAATGTCACCTATTCCAATCAGCTGGCCCTGTCCCTGCAGCGGGATCAGGATGTCCTGACGAATGCGATCGGTGATGAGAACTATAAAAATTTCGTCGAGTATGTGAAAAACTACTCCGCACTGATGGTTGAATTGAACCATATGGACTGTGAGAAACAGACATGTCATGATATCCAGGAGGAGATCAGGAGCGTTGGTCAAAACCTGATGCTGCTCGCCGACCAGGTCGTCACCACCCAGCGCCGCGATATCAACACGCTGCTCCAGCGGATGCTGCCCCTGCCGCTGATCGGCCTGCTGTTTCTCGTTATACTCCTGGGGTTTGTAATTTTCTATATCACCGAGAAGGTGATCAGACCGCTGGCTCGCATCACCCGGGAATCTGAGGAAGTCGCGGGAGGGGGCTACCGGCATATCACGCCCTACGGCCGCGGCAAAAATGAGATCCATCATCTCGTCATGGCGATTAACCGCATGATGAAAGAGATGGAACGGCGCCAGGAAGAACTGGTGGAATCACGCAAGCTTGCCTCCATCAGCACGCTGACTGCGGGTATTGCGCATGAAATCAACAACGCGGTCAACAACCTGTCTCTGACCCTGGAGGCGCTGATCGAAGACGGTGCGGAGATGACCCGGGAGGAGCGCTTGAAGCTCTACCAGGATGCGATGGACCAAAGTGACCGCACCAGTGAAATCGTCAAGAACCTGCTGGAATTCTCCAGGGCAAGCCATTCCAAGATCGAGAACTTCAATCTCGAAGAGCTGGTCGATAAGACGGTTCGGCTGCTCAAAAACGACATGAACCTGCACACCATCAATTTCAGCAAGGAAATAGAAGAAGACCTTCCCAGCGTATGGCAGGATAAAGGAGGGTTACAGCAGGTGCTCATAAATCTGTTCATCAACAGCGTCCAGGCCATGGGCGACGGGGGCACGCTCGAGGTCGTGATCAGGCGGTCGCAGGTGCCCGATGAAATCAGGATAGACGTGATCGACGACGGTCCGGGAATTGCCGAGGAACATGTCGACCATATTTTCGACCCGTTTTTCACCACCAAAAAGGAAGGAGAGGGAACCGGCCTCGGCCTCTCCGTGAGCTACTCGATCATAAGGAAAAACGGCGGACGAATGGAGGTCAAGAGCGCGCCGGGGCAGGGGGCCTGTTTCTCAATCTTCCTGCCGGTCATGGCGCCCGGGGTATAAGCGTGGATCACTTTAGAATCGGCGTGGTCGACGACGAGGAGATCGTCGGCCGCGAGGTCCGAAGAGGGTTGATCAAGGAAGACGGCTGGGACGTCGAGGTGTTCCATGACGGCGGCAGCGCCCTGGCCCGCTTCGACCAGGCGCCATTCGACCTGATTCTCTGCGATCTCCGCATGGAGGGGGTGTCCGGACTGGAACTGCTCAAAGCGGTTCGCAGCAGCCACCCCAACTGCGAAGTCATCATCATCACCGGTTACAGTTCGGTCGACAGTGCCATCCAGGCAATCAGGGCGGGGGCATTCCACTATGTCACCAAGCCGCTAAAAATGGCTGAACTGAAGCTGCTGGTGAGGCGGGCGCTGGACAAGGTCCAGCTGGTTCGGGAGAAAGATGCGCTGCAGGCGGAACTGTTCTCCCAGAATCGCCCGGCCAAGATGATCGGCAACAGCAGGGCCATGCTCGACGTCTTCCACATGATCGGTAAGGTCGCCCCTCTCGACTGCACCGTGCTCATCGAGGGAGAGAGCGGTACGGGCAAGGAGATGGTGGCCCGGGCCCTGCATCAGAGAAATCCCCGCAACCGATATCCCTTCATTTCCTTCAATTGCGGCGGTTTTACCGAAGAATTGATCGCCAACGAACTGTTCGGGCATGAAAAAGGCGCATTTACCGGCGCGGTGGATGCGAAGATCGGCCTACTGGAAGCAGCCCATCGCGGGACCATTTTCCTCGACGAGATCAGTGAAATGCCGATGAGCATGCAGATCAAGCTGCTCCGATTCGTCGAGGAGCGGGCATTGATCCGGGTCGGGGGCGTCAATGCTCTGCCCATCGACGTCCGCCTGGTTGCCGCCAGCAACCGGGATCTCAAGGCCATGGCGGAGAAGCGGACGTTTCGCCGGGACCTCTACTATCGTCTCAACGTAGTGAAGATCACCCTGCCGCCGCTGCGTACCCGAACCGACGATATTCCGCTGCTGGTGCAGCATTTTCTGGGGAAATACAACCGGGCCTTCAGCAAAAAGATACAAGGCATATCGACCGAATCCCTGGACATCCTGATGCATTATCCGTTTCCGGGGAACGTCCGGGAACTCGAGAATCTCATCGAGCGGGCCGTGGCCCTCACCGAAGGGTCGGTGATTCTGCCCGCCGACCTGCCGTCGGATCTGAGAGAACTCAGCATGAGCAGCTTCGAGGTGCAGTCGTGGCCGTCTCTCGAGGATAGAGAAAAACAGTATATTCAGCAGGTTCTGACTAAAACCGAGGGCCGCAAAAGCCAGGCTGCCACCATACTCAAAATACCCCGCACGACCCTCTGGCGCAAAATGAAACAGTACGGCATCAGTTGATCTATAGCCGATCGTCCCCATAAGCCAGAGTGACGCTTCGGCACTACTCCACCCCTCCCATCCGCATCGATCTTGGCCGTTTCCATCCGGATCTCCACTTTAAAACGTTCCGCCGGGAACGTTTCATATTGGAACTAACTGTACAAAAGCCCGTTTTTATTTTAATTATTTTCAGGCGGTTCAACCATTCAAGATGTTTCTGTTTCGTTTTGAAACTAGAGTTGTCACCAACATCTGCGCAGATCCGCTATCTATAAGATTTTATTATTTATTATTTTTTGGGCACAGTTTTTGTAAAATGCAAATCGGGGGATTGAAGTTTTGTTCATAACCGTGAAAAAGGCGGGTTTGCTCATAGGGTTTGTTCAATCTGAAACAACACGTCGCAAGAGAAACCGCGCGTCGGCGGAAGGAACTGGAAAACGTTCAAAACCGGGTCATGGAACAGAAAAAGATCCTAGTGCCCCTGGGGGAGGGCGCCAAGCACCTGAGATGCGTTCACTATGCACTGTCGCTGGCGGACAGGATTCCGGCCCGTATTTATGTGCTCAGGCAGAAGGAACTCGAGGGGAACGGAGAATATGACTTCGATCTGCTCGACCAGGCTTTGAACGAACTGATTGAAAACGCACGCCAGAACGGAGTCAGCCTCTCCTTCTACAAGGCTGGCGGTAATCTGGTCGATGAAATCGTCGCAATGGTCAACGCCGAGCAGATCGGCCTGCTGATCTTCAACGCCGACGATGAACTGTCGGAAACGGTCATGTCCCAGGTAAGAACGCTGGTTTCAAGCCAAATTATAGAAGTCAGGGAAAAGGAATGAAAGACCAACTCAGAGGAGGTGGAAAAACGGTATGGCACTGGTAATGATCTCGAGCCTGTATCAGGCCGGCAGGGAAGACCTGACCCAGGAACTGGCCCGCAAGACCGGCTGGCCGACGTTCAGCAGAGAGGAACTGCTGGAAATGGCCCATCAGGAAGGTATCAGGATTGGCCGCCTGGAAATGAGCATGATCAAGGGTACCTCCCAATCTGAAAAACTGGCGCGGGAAAAGAAGCTTTATCTGGCCTTCATCACCGCGGAACTGGGTCGCAGGGCCATAGACGGCAACCTGATCTACAGCGGACGGGCAGGTCATCTGCTGCTGCCGGGAGTACACAAGCTGAGGGTGGGCTTGTCGGCGCCGCTGGACATCCGCATCAACCGGGCTGCAAAGGCGCTGCACATGCAGCCGGATCAGGCGGAAAGCTACCTGGCCCAGCTCGATGAGGATATCGACAAGTGGATCCGCCAGATTCACCATGCATCCGGGCAGGATCCCACCAAGTTCGACATCTTCATCAACCTGGAAAGCATGTCGGTAAAACATGCCGCCGACACGCTCTACGCCATTTCCCAGCTCCCGGAATATCAAGAGAGTCCCGCCAGCAGGAGGGCTCTGGAAGATCAGTATCTTGCGGCTCAGGCAGAATTAAAACTGATTACCGACGACAGGACGGCGGGGGCGGACCTGAGGGTGAAAGCCGATACCGGATACATTTCCGTCACCTATCCGCCGCAAAACGAGCCGGTCAGTGAGTTCATTCCAGCGGTGCTTGCAGACCTCGAGGGGTGCCGGGAAATTCACTGCACCATGGCTTCCACCAATATCCTCTGGGTCCAGGAACGCTTCGACTCGAAGTCCGAGAATTTTCAGCACATCTTGCAACTGGCACAGCGATGGGGGGCGGCGGTCGAACTGATGAGGCTGGTCACCCCCGAGGACGTTCCTGAAGGCAGTGAGCCCCTCGGCACTGAATATGACTTCGGCCGCCGCGAATGCCCGCTCCCCGATACCGGGGGGGTGGAGGATGACGATCCGCTCGGGGTTATCGACGACGGCGGGCTGAGTTCCGCCATCGAGGTGTTGATCGATCAGGGCCGCTGCGGAGGTGGCATCAGCGTGTGCGGCGGTTATGACAAGATTCTCGAACAGGTCCAGGGAGATGCGAATTATGCACTGGTGGTGGTCGGGGAGATGTTCCTGTCCAAGGGAAAGTCGACCCGGACGCGGCGGACCAGGGAACTGGCGATGAATATTCGCGACCGGCTCAAAGCACCGGTGATCACGATAGATGAGCTGGAGTCCAAATTCTTGTTCGGTAAACGCCAGGCGATCAATCTGGCCGGTTACGGTCTGCTGGTGGTGGTGCTCTATTTCCTGGTATTTCAGAACCAGGAGCAGATTTTGAATTTCCTGTCCGGGCCGACCCACGAAAAAGTGAAGTGGCTGGCACCGTTGCTGATCTTCGCGTTTGTGCCGATAGTCGCTTACCTGTACGGGACGGTTACCGGTCTGGCGCTCAAACTCATCGATATCGACTGAAAACGGTTGAGAGGGAATTATGCATACTTTGATCACATACGTGGACATCAACCTGGCCGTTGCACTGCAGGTCGTGCTGCTGGGATTCATCGGCGGCATCCTCAGCGGTTTCATCGGCAGCGGCGGGGCCTTTTTCATGACTCCGGGCATGATGAACCTGGGGGTCGACGGCGTTATCGCCGTCGCCAGCAACATCACTCACAAGTTCGGCAAGGCCATGGTCGGCTCGCGCAAACACGCCGCAGCCGGGAACGTCGACAAGAAGCTGGCGGCATTCATGCTGGTCACGGCGATCGGCGGCATCCAGATCGCCGTTGCCATCAACAGCTACCTGTTCAAGGGGGGCGGCGACAGCCACGGTCCCGGCAGCAGCGCCGGGGCCAACCTCTATATCAGCCTGGTGTTTGCGACCATCCTGTCGGTAGTCGCGATCTCCATGCTCAGGGACGTGCTCAAATCAGGCAAAGGTGAAGAGGACAGCGGACCGTCGATGAAAATCGCCGAGTTCTTTTCCCGACTGAATCTGCCCCCGGTCATCCATTTCGGCGTCGCCGACACCAAGGTCAGTCTCTGGGTCCTGATGGCGGGCGGGATCGCCACCGGCTACCTGGCGGGCACCATCGGGGTCGGCGGGTTTATTGGCGTTCCAGCGATGATCTATGTGTTCGGCGTGCCCACGGCGGTGGCGGCTGGAACCGAGCTTTTCCTGGCGCTCTTCATGGGCGCCTACGGGGCGATAAGCTACGCCTACCATGGATTCGTCGACATCCGTCTGACCATGCTCCTCTATCTCGGCTCATTGATCGGAATCCACCTGGGCGTGTACGGGGTCAAGGTGGTCAATGAAAAGTACATCAGGGCGGTGACGAGCGTGATCATCCTGCTCTGCGTCGTCAGCAGGGTCATCGCCATTCCTGCCTATCTGCGCCAGTTGGGTTTTGTCAGTTTTCCAGCCGAGTACGACCAATGGTTCAATTTCGGCAGCAAATTCTTTCTTTTCGCCAGCGGCATTGCCGGAGCGCTCCTCATTCTGACGAAGGTCATAAGCGCTTACCGGCAGCGCCGGAAAATTCACAAGACCCTTCAGGTCAGCCGGGAGAGCGATGTTGAATTGGCTGTTCTCAAGGAAGCGGTTTAGCAACGGCACCTCCATGGTGCTATGATTCAAGGAGGAAACCATGAGCGATACATGCACGATACTCGTTCTCGATGACGAGCCCATTGTTGGAGAGCGTCTCAAATCGTTACTGCTCAAGGAGGGTCACCTGGTGGAGGTCTACACCGACCCCCTGAAGGCCGTGGGCCGCATGGAAGAACAGGAGTTCGATATCGTCATCAGTGACATCCGTATGCGCGAGATGGACGGCATCCAGGTAATGAAACATGTATTTCAGAAATCCAAAAAGACCAAAGTGATTCTGATTACCGGGTATGCCACCCTGGAACTGGCCCGTGAATCACTCACCAAGGGGGCCTTCGATTTCATCGCCAAGCCTTTCAAGTCCAAGGAAATACGTACGACCATCAACCGGGCGGTCGAGGCGCTTAAAGGAAATACATGAAGCCGGACCCGGTCAGGAACGAGTTCGGCACGCAGCAGGACCGAACCCTGATCGCTATGACAACAACTCTGCAATGAAAGATATCGGTTGCGCCGCCACCTCCAGGAAAGACCGCAGGCGCGGCGGGGCTCAAAGATGAGAGGTTCCCATTATGATTAAGGCACTGGTATCCGTATATCCGGATCTGGCATCGGTGATAGCGATGAACTATGTCTGCCGTCTGTCGCGAATATTCGATATGGAAATCCAGCCGATTTTCGTAAAGGAGTTGGAGGAGGCGAATAAAGCCCCCGCTGTCGGATGGGTGCGCCAGACCTGGGAGAACAGTCTGCTCGATGTCGAGCAGGAGGCCATGAACAAGCTGATCGAGGCCGAAAAGACCGAGTATGCCAGGTTGGCGAGTCTCCAGGTGTATTCAGGCAATCGCCAGGAAGCCATCCTGGATAACCTGCTCCAGGGCGGATATGATCTGTTTGTCGAGGGGTCCGTGTCCCGGTTCGAGAAATCCGAACTGCTTCGACGCACCCGCTCCCGGCTATACCAGAACCTTCCCTGTCCGGCGATCATCGCCCGCAATCTCATCGATTTCGATAAAGTCCTGATCGTGATCGGCGAGATGTCCCCGGCAGCCGCACTGCTGCCCAGGCTGACCCGCCTGTTCGCAGGAGCCAGCCTGCGCTTCGACCTGCTGCACTGCACCATTATCGAGGCAGGTCCGCTCGAGCCGGTTCACCCGCAGCACGGTCTCTTCGACGAAGCCGACGATCTCCTGGCAGCTGTCGGCTGGCAGCCTGAGAACCGTATAGCCCTTCAGGGAACGCCCAAAGACCTGGGCTCCCGGATCGGGGAATACAGCATGGTGGCTACCACCTTACCCGCCCATCCGGAGCGGCACGGCGGGCTGCTCGAACTGCTGAGCAACACCCCTTCGCCGGTGTTGTTTTGCCGGCCATAAAACGCTTTGTTCCAGAAAGGAGGAAGACGTGAAAATTCTAGCAGCGCTCGATTCATCGCGCGACAATTCCTATATCCTCAAAGAGGTCGCACGACTGGCGGCAAATACCTGGGCGGATGTCACCCTGCTGGGCATAGAACCGGAGTCCGTCAGTGCCCAGCAGCCGCCTTTCACGAAGATGGACAGACGCACGGAGGACCATCCGCTGGTCACTTCCCTCAGGCAAGGCCGGAGCCTGTTTCTCAAACACTTCGGCGACGATGGGTCACCCTATACCCACACCACCGTCACCTCGGAACTGGTCGAGGTGGAGCGCGGATTGTGGGAGGATCTGCAGGTCTGCCGGGGTTCGATCAAGCGGCTGAATTCCCGCCTGCGGCCCGGCAACCCGGGGCGGGCGATTCTGGATGAAGCTCGCCATTCCCCGTGCGACCTCATTGTTGTTGCCAACAGCTCTGCAGCCGGCGGGCCGGAACTCACCAAATACGTTAAAAAAGTTATCCTGGACGCAGACACCTCGGTGTGGATGGTGGCGGAATCGAAAACGCCGCACCGGATCGTCGCCTGTCTCGACCACGACAACGTCAGTCAGCCGTCCCTGGAACTGATCAACCAGATGGTGACCCTGTACAGCGCGGATCTGGAAATCGCCGGATTGACTTCCAAGGATGTGCTGGCCGGCGATGTCGACCACAGGATGGCGGAGATCGTCAAATATTATGCCGAGAACCAGATAAAGGCCCTGGTTCGTCTGGTGGAGGGAAGCCGGCTGGAGACCTTTGCGACCCAGGCGGCCCACGGAAACCTTCTGGCCTTGTGGATGGGAAAGAAATCACTGTTGAGCAGATTTTTCCACCCGCGAGCCGTCGACAAACTCCTCGGAGTCGCCGAATCGTCTCTGCTGATCCTGCGCTGATCGGCCGGTACCTTCCCGGCAACCGGTCCCGATTGGCGGCTCGGCGACAATGCCGCGGTTAATCGTCTTTTTTGGGCCAGTCCTTGATTCGCTGCATCACGACTCTGACGAACAGGCACTCGCAGAGCTCCGGCCGATCATCGAGATTGTCCTTGTAGAAGCAGTGACCGGGGCAGGGGTTCTCGCCCTTTCGATGTTTCTGCAGGATCGGTCCGTCATAGAGGTCGGTGAATTCCCGGACCATCACGGCCAGGGTCGTCTTGCACTGTGGTTCGAGATGATTGATATAGAAAAAACCGTCCTCGGGGCTTTCACCTCCCCCCTGATAGCCTACCATGGCGGTCTTCGGATCGCTTAAAAAGTCATCCCGGCTGGGCCATACTTTCTTGCAGGAATTACAGGTTTTAAAAGCAGTCGTCATAGGAAGCAAAACAGTACCTAGAGCGATACGGTTGATCGCTGGTTGCACGATAGTTGCCTGAGCGGTGGAAGGGTTATGTTCAACCGCGATGTTCCAGTTAACTGATAATGACAGTGTTCGTAATGGGCAAATCATAATTAACGCGCCTGCATCTTCGGGCCTGGAGTCGGCTGTGCGCTTCTCCGGCCGAGGCAGGGTGATTGCGGGTATTGAGGATTGGGATTTGCACCCAGTCGAAAGAGGCGAGGTAAAAGAATCTGAGCCGATCCGGGCAGTCTCTCAGTCGCGTCCCGGATCGGCGAACAGCTGGTCGATATCGAGCCCTTCGTCTTTGTACTTGTTGAGCTTGCGCCACAGTGACACCCGGTCGATTCCCATCAACTTGGC
>JAJDNR010000163.1 GCA_022340565.1 Desulfofustis sp. | reverse complement strand
CTGAAGCCCGCTATCGTGATTCTTGAAACCGGCGCCAACGACGGCTTGCGGGGAATCGATCCGGCGCTGGTCGAAGAAAATATCGAGCAGATGGTCATCGAGTTCAAGCGCCAAGGGGTCACGATCGTGCTTGCCGGCATGATGATGGTCACCAATCTCGGCGAGGAGTACGTCGCCGCCTTCAATCGCATCTATCCGCAGATCGCCCGCAAACATGACCTGATCCTGATGCCGTTTTTCCTCCAGGACGTGGCCGCCGACCCGTCGAAGAACCAGGCGGACGGAATCCATCCCAACAGCGACGGCTACCGGATCATCGCCTCGAACCTGCTGCCGTTCGTTGTGCAGGCGATACAACGCGAATAACCACCGCGAAATCGGTCTCTTGCAGGCACCAGTGCGAACCGGACAGGAAAAACACCCGGCCGGATTGACAGGTGCCCCCCCTGTGGATATGCTTTAAGTAATAGACTTTACGTCTATTTTACAAAAATTTCCAGGAGTCATCAGGTCCCAGCGCAGCGCCTGGAAACAGATCTCCAGGTGTCGGGGACAGGTCTGCGTATAAACGGCATGAAGAGCATACAACGGGGCGCCCCCGCAACGATCTACAGGAGTCATCATGACTGACAGCAAGGCGGTGAAATTTCTTCAGCGGGCATTCGTGTTTCGCGTCGGAAAGATTGTTCTGCTCACGTTGCTTTCGGTTGCAGCAATTTACGGAATCACCGCCGCCGTCTACGCGACCAAGACCATTTTCAAGGTGAAAATGAATTACGCGGTCGTTCTCGAACGGTTCGGAGGCAAACGGCAGGCTGTCACCGAGGTGGGCTGGCACGTGCGTCTGCCGTTTTACACCAGGATAGAGCAGGAAGTGACCCTGATGAACCAGACCCTTTTTCTGGGCGGCAGCAGCGAGCCGATGCGTATCATCTCCAGGGAGAATGTGGCCCTCTGGACCTCAGCCCAGCTTACCTACCGGATCAGGAACCTGGAGACCTGGGCCATCGAGAATCTTCAGCCGATGGCGCTGCTGCAGGGCGACTACGACGGCATCGTCAAGGACATCATGCAGGCAGAAACGGTGAGCCAACTGATCAGCGACCGGCAGCAGGTGAAGGAGAGAATCTTCAGGGCACTGAAATCGCAGCCCATCAACGAAGGGGGGCCGTCCCTCGAAGAGAAATACGGAATCGAGATCGTCAGTTTCGTGCTCAAGGAGACCCGGTTTGGCGACAAACTGGTCGAGGCCACTGAAGAGAAAAAGCGGCGGGAGCTCATCGCCGAAGCGGAAAACTATGCAGCCGACCAGGAGGCGAGCAGGATAAAAAAACTCTACGCGGCATACCTGGAAGGCATCAGTTCCCTCCAGAAGGAGATCGGCAGAGCCGACGGATCGACCGATACCTCACTGTTGGAGTTTCTGACACAGCAAAAGTGGGCCTCGGCCTACGAGAAGAACCAGACCGGGCAGAACACGGTGGTCATCCAGAATACCGATACCCCTCCCGCTCTCACCCTGCCCGCCCCGGCGGAGAAGCCTGGAGCGGCGGACCAGCCGCAGCCCGCAGTCCAATAAGTGCCGATTTCAGACTGAACAGATGGCAAAACGTTTCACCAAACAAATTCGTTACGTCCGGCTTCCCGAAAAACGGATCGCCGAGATAGAGGCGGTGGTGGCGTCATGGTCTTACGAAACCAGAGAGTTCATGCGTGCCCGTCTCAACCAGTACAAGCCGCGTGGAGAGCTGCGAAGATATCTGGGCGATCTGTCCCGCTGGCTGAGCTTCTCCCCTCCCCGGCGCGACCTGGCGATTCTCAGAAACCCTGAAATTATCACCAGCTGGCAGAAACGCTTCGAGGTATCGGGCCAGACCGTGCCGCGCAAGGCCTGGAACCACATTCTCGATAAGGAACTCGACAATCGGGACCATGCCTTCATGCTGGCCCTGCTGGAACGTGAACTCTCCAACGTCCACCTTCCGGACGAACTCGGCGAACTCTTTGAAAAAATCTACCGAGCTCATATCAGAAAGGAGTACACCACCGACCCGGGCGTGCCGCAGGCGCCGATCGTCCTGTTCGTCGGGACCAGCGGCAGCGGTAAGACGGCCACCGCCACCCGGGCCATCGAACAGGTATTTTTCAACAATGATGTCAGACCGGAGGTCGATCTCGACCACAAACGGATGCACGTGATGTCCAGTCTGCCGTTCTGGAAATCGATCGAGGAGGTCGAGCCGGAACTCGCCATGGAGATCACCCGCCGCAAACGGCTGCGCAGGTATCGGCGGCTGGCGGGGATCCCCCTGATCAGTCTGGTCTTCAGAAAGCAGATCGGCAGGAATCTCAGCGATCTCGAAGAGCAGAGCCTGGCGGTCGACTACGCCCGTATCACCCCCAACGATTTCCAGACCGCCCTGGCCGGCGAACCGGGCAACTATCTGCGGAGGGCCTTCGGCAACCCGCAGCAGACCTGCATCAGGCACCTCGAGGAGGCGCACTCGGCCTTCGCCAGAAAGGACAGCAGCGGGGGCGGAGGGCCGGAACGGCAGCAGGGAAGCCTGGTCGACAGCTCGAACATCATCATCGACGAGATCATCAACGGCACCAGGGACTGTTTGCTCATCGCCACCTCCGATCAACCTGAGGTGTTCGATTCGGCGATCTACCGAAGATTCGTCGAGAAAGGGCTGATTATCGACGTCTCCGACTACTGGCTCAGGAAAGCCAACCTCAAGGAAATCATCCGCATCGAACTGGTGCGCAACAACATCAGGATAAGCGACGATGAGCTGCTGCCGGATCACGTTTCTATCCAGCGGATTCATCCCGCCGAACTTGACGCCGCGGTCGGCAAGTTCTATCGCGTATTCAAGGACCGCTCGCTGCAGGTAACCCCGGCCTATGTCCGTAAGCTGGTGAGTTACATCATCAGCCTCAAAGGCACCTTCAGCGCCGAATTCCTCGACGATCCGCTGCTTGTCCGCCACGCCTTCGAGCTGGTGGCACGGAACACCTTCGGGGACCTGTTCAAGAAGGTGGTCAACCGCATCGACCGCTCCGCTCGCTGGGAGGATTATGTCGGCGATATCAAGGACAGCTTCTCGGAAATGGCGAACAACTGCCTCGTTTACGGCGTCAGCGAGGACAAGGGCGTGGTCCTCAACGGTCCGCCGGGCAGCGGCAAGACCTTTCTGGTGCGTACCTGGCTCAGCGAGAACAAGAACATCCACGATATCAGCACCAGTCCCAGCGCCCTGCACAATCCGGCAAGCCCCATAGACGGGACCGTCGAGAACCTGATCAAGGTCTACGACATCGCCAAAATGATCGCCCCGGCGGTGGTCTTCTTCGACGAAGGCGATGCGCTCGCTCCGCGGCGCAGCAGCGGCGGCGGCTCCCCTTCCGACCGGCTGACCAACAAGTTTCTCAACATCATCGACGGCGAACAGCCGCTGTCCAAGGTCTTCACCGTGCTGACCACGAACCGGCTCGACCTGCTCGATCCGGCCCTGATCAGATCGAAACGGCTCAAGGTGATGGAGGTTTCCGGGCAGCTGGCCAAACGCGACATCCGCGGCATCATCGATGCAACGATCGGCTCCACGCCGCTGGAGCCGGGCCTGACGTCGGCCGAGGTGATCAACGCCGCCAAGGGAATCTGCCACACCCCCGCGGACTTTACCGCATTTGCCGAGAAAGCCCTGTCGCTGCGTCACACCGAATTGATGGTATTGAAAAAATTTCGGGAGATCTCCCATCTCGCCCCGGAAAAACAGGAACGGTTTCTCAAGTTCAACCTCAAGACGCTGACCGGCATCCTCGAAGCACTGGGCGACAGCGGCACCCTGCTGAAGGCCCTGCGCGAGTCGACGGCCCGCTTTCTGGAAAACTACGAGGAGACCCTCGCCCTGTTCGCCGGCGTCACCGGCGAGGCGGACTACCCGCTCAGCCACTCCCACCTGCGGCACGCCCGGGAAGAGATGTCGCAAAGCCCGACCCGAAAGAGCAAGGTGGAACTCGACGACTATCTCGAAGCCGAACTGAGCAGGGAACCGCAGAGAGGGTTCATCGTCGGGGTCGGCGCCAACGACGTCGACGGGGTGCTGCTGCCCATCGCCACCAGTCTTACCTACAGCCTGTCGGCTGAAAAGGTTCTGGTCACCGGCGCGGTCTCAGCCTCGGGGGACAGTTCGGCGCAGATGGAAATGGCCGTCCAGATGACCCAGCAGTCCGCCCAGGAGGCACTGACCCTGGTGAAAAACTATTTTCAGGCGTTGATTCCCCAGTACGGCATGGCCAGGCTGCTCGGTGAACTGCTCTCCAAGCTGACCATCCACCACCAGCTGCTGTCGGCCTCCTACAACGTTGGCGGACCGTCGGCAGGCTACGCGCTTGCGCTCAACACCCTCTCCGCCATCCTCCACATCCCTATCTACAACGACTTCGGCATCACCGGAGCACCGTGGACCAAAGGCGTCACCAAGGATGAGGTGGGGGGATCGGTGATCATCGGAGGTCACAAGAAGAAGGCCGAAAAGGTGCTGCAGTATCTGCGGCGCATGTACATGCCGCGCCAGAACCACAGAAGTCTTGAAACCGAATTTCTGATCGGCTACTGGAGTCAGAACAAGGACATCCTGGGCGTCACCCACTTCGGTGACCTGGTACCGGAAACCATCTGGCTCGGCGAAGACTATGAAAAGCTGCTGCTCGAACTGATCGACTGCCGGATCCAGTACAAGCTCAAAAAATACCAGCACAACGAAATCGATGACGCCGGCAAGGAAAACATCATTCGCCTCAAGTCGATCCTGAGAAACCAGGCCGAAAAGGAAATAATCAGAAAGATCGAGGCCATCAAGAACTACCTGAGCAACCCCGACCGCGACCCGCTGTCCTCACTGGAATCAATTTTCAGTCAAGAGACCGGATTGGTTCCCGGGCAGGTCAAAAAAGTCTTCAACGTGTTCGACCCGATCGCCCGCTATTTCAAAAGCACCGCATCTTCCCGCCGCTAGTCATGG
>JAJDNR010000159.1 GCA_022340565.1 Desulfofustis sp. | reverse complement strand
AAGGAAGAGGAGAATTAAGGGGACAGGATACTTAATTGTAGTTCAGTAGTTCAAATTAAGTATCCTGTCCCCTTAATTCGGCCCACCGTTTCGGCGAACAGGCCGGAGAGCCGCATGCTGAAACACGGCACCGCTGCGTTTCCCGAATCTGAATCAGATACCTGCTTTTTAATGGAGATCAAGTACCCCAGCGTGTCAGGTCATGACTCCGCCAGATTAATCAAAAAAACGTGCGAAACTTCAATAAGTTCCGCACGTTTTACAAGACATTTTCTGAGCAGGACAAGGTACTTCTTGCCGGCAGCGCCGGCCGGATCAATCGACGGTGCAGGTCATGTCCTGCCCGCAGCACATCGGGGACTTGATCTTGCCGTGGCCGTTGGGGCATTTCGAGATCTGCACTTCGGTGCCGTTATCAAGCTTCAGGGTGTCATCAACAAGAGGAGCATCACATTTTGCGCAGGTTGCATTCACTCCCATACCACATTTGGAACATTCATACGTTGCCATTGCGTTCTCCTTTGGACTAGAGGGAAATTGCCCCGGGGACTTGTCAAGTCAGCAGTTTCAAACCGGTTTACAACGCCGGTTCCGGATTCCTTTCAAATCACGATATGGTTCAAGTGTTCGATGTCAAGTCATGGACCGGCGGGCGCTCGCTTTTTTCTTCTAAACATCGAGTTGACCGTGAACCGGACGTCGCTCGATTCGAGAATCCAGTACACCGTATCACCCGGGTTAGCCCGCTCGATCTCGATAGCGTCGTCGTCGAGCATGGTCCGAACCGTATACCACCGATCGGTTAATTTGGTGTCCATAAATTCCACTGAATCGTTTACTTGGCAGACATTTCTCAATTCCACCTTGAGTCGCGATCCGGCATCCCTGATTACGCCGACCGGTTCATATTGCTGGTCGATCCGGGACTCATCGTAGAGCATGTCGTCCGGACTCGGCTGGTGATCGGCGAAGTTTTCGCTCATCCCCCTGGTTCCAGTGCGTTCGATCTCCTCCATGATTAATGCGGGAATTTCAATTCTGACCGGATCCCTCCAGGCTTCTGCCGGAAGCGATCCCAGGTAATCGAGCGCCGCCCGGTAGACGCGTACCACCCCGCCCACGTAGAATATAGACTTCATCCTGCCTTCGATTTTCAACGAGTCGGTTCCGAGCGCCACCAGTTCTGGAAGTCTGGGCAGCAGGCACAGATCTTTCGAGTTGAAGATATAGGTGCCGCGCTCATCTTCGATAACCGGGAAGTATTCTCCCGGCCGCTTCTCCTCCATCAACGAATAACGGTAGCGGCACGGATGGGCACAGTTTCCGCGGTTGGCATCGCGGCCCGTCAGGTAGTTGGAAAGCATGCAGCGGCCCGAGTAGGAGATGCACAGCGCCCCGTGCACGAACACCTCCAACTCCGCCTCGACATGAGCCCTGATGGCCCGAATCTCGCCGAAGCTCAGTTCACGCGCCAGGTTGAGGCGCGACAGTCCGTGGCCAATCCAGAATTTCGCCGCATGAAGGTTGGTTACATTGGCCTGGGTCGACAGATGGATCGACAGATTCGGAACCGTCTGGCGGGCAACCTGCAGGATTCCGGGATCGGACACAATGATCGCATCGACCTGCGCATCCGCCAGGAACTCCAGGTAGGTTGCCAGGCCGGCAAAATCGTCGTTGTGGGCGATGATATTCACGGTCACATACACCTTCACACCGTGGGCATGGGCATAGGACACGGCCTGACTGATTTCCCGGTCATCGAAGTTCACCGCCTTGGCCCTCAAGCCGTATCGTTTACCGCTCAGATAGACAGCGTCTGCCCCATAGTGAATGGCGGTCACCAGCTTCTCGAAACTGCCCGCCGGTGCAAGCAGTTCAGGCAGAGCCGGAACCGTCGATTTAGAACCTTGTATTTCGTTCATCGTTATTTATCGTGTGTACCGGTTGCAGTATGGTAGTGTATGGAGCAGGCAATGACTGAACAATAACGGCAAATCTGCCGTTGGCAAGGATTTCAATGAGACGGATTGCGGTGGCGATGAGCGGCGGGGTCGATTCGACCGCCTGCGCCCTTCTGCTCAAGGAGCGGTTCGAGGTCCATGGCCTGCTTATGAATATCGGCCAGCCGGGATTCGAGGCACAGGCCGCCCAGGTCAAGCGGCTCGCCGATGCGATCGGGATCGGCTTCGATATCATCGACCTCCGGGGCCGGTTCACCTCGATCGTACTCGACTATTTCATCGCATCCTATACCGCCGGCAAAACACCCAACCCTTGTATGATCTGCAACCGGGAGATCAAATGCGGCCTGCTGCTCAATGAAATATCCAGGTTCGGCGCGGAGCGGCTGGCCACCGGACACTACGTGAACTGCAGGGAAATAGATGGCGAGATCGGCCTGTTCAAAGGGGCGGATCGGCGCAAGGATCAATCCTATTTTCTTGCCCGGCTTTCGACCGGGCAGTTGCGCACAATGACATTTCCGTTGGGCACCATGATCAAGGAGGACACCTATCGCTTCGTCGAGTCTCGCGGCTTCAGGGAGTTTCGCGGCAAGGAAAGCCAGGATGTCTGCTTTCTCAAGGACACGAGCGTTGCCGAATTCCTCGACAGCCGGCTTACAGAGCCGGTCCCTGCCGGCCCGATCGTCACCGCCGATGGCAGGCGGATCGGTACCCACAAAGGTCTGCACCGCTACACCATCGGTCAGCGACGCGGGCTCGGTTTGCCCGATCATTCAGCGTGGTACGTGCGGCAGCTTGACGGTGCGGCCAATCGGCTCATTGTCGGAAAAAAGGAGGATCTGTTCAGCACCGGTTTGCATGCCCGGGATTTGCACTGGCTGGTTCAGGACATTCCCAGGGTCGGCGATCGTTTCGATGCGAAAATCCGTTCGACCCACCGCGGTACCCCCTGCACCGTAACCGCGATCGATGAGCACGCGGTCACCATCGAATTCGACGAAGCCCAGCGGGCCGTCACGCCGGGCCAGTTCGTTGTGTGGTATCAGCAGGACCGGGTCATCGGTTCGGCGGAAATCGTCGATGGTCTATAGCCGCTGCCATGAAGAGAGCCTTTCTCAGCACCCTTGGCTGCAAGGTCAATCAATATGAAACGGCAGCCTTCAAAAGTGACCTCGAAGATCATGGCATCGAGATCGTCGACAGGCTTGAACAGGCGGATCTCGTCATCATCAATACCTGTACCGTCACTTCCAAGGCCGGCGGCGAATCCCGACGGGAGGTCAGGAAGGCGCTGCGCAGAAACCACCGGGCCACCGTGGTGGTCACCGGCTGCCACGCGCAGCTCGAGTACGAGGAATTATACCGGCTTCCCGATATCGACAGCTCACGGCTGATCGTTGCCGGCAACGACCGCAAAGGGCAGCTGATTTCTTCACTGCTCGATTATCGATATGACACGCAGCCCATACCGGTTCCGCCCGCCTCCCGGATCATCGACATCGCCCCGCTCACGGTGCACCGATTCGAGGGAAGAACCCGTGCCTACCTGCGGGTCCAGGACGGCTGCGAGAGTTTCTGCAGCTATTGCATTGTCCCATACGCGCGGGGCCGGAGCAGAAGCCTGCCGGTCCAGTCGGTACTCGCGCAGGCCGCCGCCTATGCCGATTCGGGACACCGGGAAATCGTCGTCACCGGCATCCATGTCGGGCGTTACGGAGCCGATCTGTCAGACAATTGTCACATCGTGGAGTTATTGGATATCTTATGCGGAAGATTCCCGGGCATCCGCTTCCGCCTGTCGTCGATTGAGCCGCTGGAGATCAGTGATGATCTGCTGGCCCTGATGGCAGACACCGAGAACCTGATGCCGCACCTCCATATCCCGCTGCAGAGCGGCGACAGCGAGATACTGAAGCGGATGAACCGGAGATATTCAGCTGAGCAGTATGCGAAGGTGGTTGCTGCCTGCAGATCAGCGCTGCCTGACGCGGCGATCGGCGTGGATGTCATGGTGGGTTTTCCAGGGGAAACAGAAGAACATTTCAATAATTCGCGAAACCTTATAGAATCGGTAGACTGCAGCTACCTTCACATATTCCCGTATTCACGGCGGCCGGGAACGAAAGCGGCTGAATTCGCGAACCAGGTAAGCGACACGGTCAAGCAGCAGCGGGCAGACCGGCTTCGCCAACTGGACGCTGAAAAACGGCAGGCATTCTACCGCCGCTTCATCAACACCACGAGGACGGCACTGCTCGAAACGGAAAGGGCCAGCGGGCCTATGATCAAGGGCTACACTGACAACTATATCCCCATTATCGGAGAGAAACCGGCAATTCTGCCGACCGATGCGGTGGCTGTGGAATTGACTGGCATTGCAGCTGGATCGATGACTGCGAGGATCGTATAACCGATGATCGGTGAAATCATAGCAATCGGAGACGAGCTGACCTCTGGCCGGATCATGAACACGACCAGCGGGTTCGCAGCGCGTAAGCTGTTCGATGCCGGCCATACGATCCACGCCATGAGCACCATCGGCGACACTCCGTCCCTGATCGGCGAAGCGCTGATCCGGGCGATCGGCAGAGCCGACTTCATCATCGTCACCGGCGGGCTCGGCTCCACCGACGACGATATCACCAATGAGGCGGTATCCCGGGCCCTGAATCGGCCGACCATGCCCGACCTGACCATTCTCGCCTGGATCCGCGAGCATCTCAGTACCAACAAGGTTTCACCGAACAGCCCGCTGGAAAAACTGGCGTGGCTTCCCGGCGGCGCCGAACCATTCGATCCGGCCTCCCGCATGGCCGGCTACCTGCTGGTGCACGACGATACCCCGATTTTCTTTCTGCCAGGGGTTCCCGAGGAGATGATGGATCTGATGAGCCGCGTCGTACTGCCGAAATTGGCAGCCTGGCAGGAAGGAGCCACCCTGCAGACCATGCAGCGCATCTATAAGGTCTTTGCCGTGTCTGAATCGGAAATAAACCGGAAAATCAACGAACTCCGACTTCCCGACTCGATCGGCATCGGCTATTACCCGGTGTTTCCCGATGTGCACGTGAGCGTGCTGCTCAGAAACAGCGACGGACAGAATAGGCATGGGGAATTCGAAGCCGCCTGCAGCAGCTTGGAGGCTGCTCTTGGATCCTCTATCTATGGCTCCGACAACGACGAAATGGAAGGGGTGGTCGGGGAACTGCTGCGCCGAGGCGGACTGCAGCTCAGCGTCGCAGAGTCCTGCACCGGCGGTCTGCTGTCCCATCGAATCACCAGGGTTCCGGGAAGCTCCGCCTATTTCGCCGGCGGGGCCGTCACCTACTCAAACGAACTCAAACATGAGCTGCTCGGTGTCGACAACGATCTGCTGATCCGCGTCGGAGCGGTGAGCGCCGAGACGGCAGCAGCGATGGCCGATGGTGTGAGAGCTCGCTGCCGAACCGATATCGGCCTCTCCATCACCGGCATTGCCGGCCCCGACGGCGGCAGTGCCGAGAAACCGGTGGGTACCGTGTACAGCGCCATCAGCCACGAGCACGGCTCCTCCGTGAAAAAGCTTAATCTGCAGGGGAGCCGGGGGAGAATTCAGTCCATGGCGGTGCAGGCGGGGTTCGACATGCTCCGGCTTTTTCTGTTGGAATTGAGGAAGGGCTGCGATTAATCGACCTTGATGTTTCGGTGACGAACTTTTATATCTTAACGTCTATCTTTCAAGCTAACCCACAATAATTTCACCATTCAGGAGTTCCCATGCAGGCCACCAGCAAAGACAGGATGAGCAGTGTAGAAAACGCACTTAACCAGATTCAGCGCCAGTTCGGTAAAGGTTCGATCATGCGGCTCGGCTCCCAGGAGACAGAGCGGATACCAGCCATTTCCACCGGCTCGTTGAGCCTCGATATTGCTCTGGGAGTCGGTGGCCTTCCCCGCGGCAGGGTCACCGAAATATACGGACCGGAGGCAAGCGGCAAGACCACGCTGGCACTGCATGCCATTGCCGAGGCTCAGAAAAAAGGCGGAACAGCCGCTTTCATCGACGCCGAACATGCACTCGACACCGGGTATGCCCAGCGGCTCGGTGTAAACATCGACGACCTGCTCGTTTCCCAGCCCGATTTCGGTGAACAGGCTCTGGAAATCGCCGAGATCCTGATTCGTTCCGGCGGAGTCGACGTCATCGTTATAGACTCGGTTGCGGCGCTGGTGCCCCGGGCCGAAATTGACGGCAATGTCGGTGACGCCCATGTCGGACTGCAGGCGCGCCTGATGTCTCATGCCATGCGGAAATTTACTGGCGTGCTGAACCGTTCAAATACGATTCTCATCTTCATCAACCAGATCAGGATGAAGATCGGGGTGATGTTCGGCAACCCCGAGACCACCACCGGCGGCAACGCGCTCAAGTTTTACTCGTCGATCCGCCTCGATATCAGGAGAATCAGCCAGATCAAGGACGGACAAGACCCCATCGGCAACCGGACCCGGGTAAAAGTGGTGAAGAACAAGGTCGCCCCGCCGTTCAAGACCTGTGAATTCGACATCATCTTCGGTGAAGGCATTTCCAGGTCCGGCGATGTTCTAGATCTGGCCGTCGAGCAGGAAATCGTCGATAAAAGCGGCGCCTGGTATTCGTATCTCAACGAGCGCATCGGTCAGGGACGTGAAAATGCGAAACAGTTTCTGCTCGACCATCCGGAAATGATGGCCGATATCGAGAACAAGGTGCGGTTGGGATATGGTCTGCCGGTCTCCCAGAAATCCCCTGATCCCGAACCGGAAACGGAATAGCCGCTGTTTCGCGGAAGCCCGGCGCTCAGTTGAAGCGGCATTAACATGACATCAGCGACCACCCTCGAATTCGACGTGATCATCGTCGGCGGCGGACCGGCGGGTCTGTTCGGAGCTTACTATCTCGCCGAAAACTCAGACCTGCGCGTGCTGCTGCTCGACAAGGGGGCATCTCCGCTGAAGCGGAAATGCCCGATAAAGGAAAACGGCTGCATAAAATGCAAACCATGCAACATCCTCTGCGGAATCGGCGGCGCCGGGCTGTTCTCGGACGGCAAGCTGAATTTTATCCACAAGCTGGGTAAAACCGACCTGACCCAGTTTCTGCCCGAATCCGAGGCCAAGCAGCTCATCGATGAAACGGAGGTGATTTTCAACCGATTCGGCATGGACGGCAAGGTCTTCCCGACCGACATGGAAAAGGCCCACCAGATTCGCAAGGAAGCCCGCAAAAGCGGCATCGACCTGCTGATCATCAAACAGAAGCACCTGGGAAGCGACAACCTGCCGGCCCATATCGCGGCGATGGCCGACTATATCGAACATAGCGGGGTCGTGTTTCACCACTATGAAGAGGCCCAGGACGTCATCGTCGAAAACGGCCGAATCGCCGGTCTGATCACCAACAAGGATACCTATCGCTGCAGCAACATCATCATGGCCCCCGGGCGGGTCGGAGCCGAATGGGTTGGACAGCTGGCCCGAAGGAATGGTATCGACGTGTCGCAGCGCGGTATCGAGGTGGGTGTCAGGGTCGAGGTTCACAACGAGATCCTGCAGGACCTCTGTTCAGTTATCTACGACCCGACCTTTTTCATCAGGACCAGCCGGTACGATGACCAGACCCGCACCTTCTGCACCAATTTCGGCGGCTACGTGGCGCTCGAGAATTACCAGGATTTCGTGTGTGTGAACGGTCATGCCTACATGGACCGCAAAAGCGAGAACTCCAACTTCGCGTTCCTTTCCAAAGTCGTGCTCAATGACCCCGTCGAGGACAATCAGGCCTACGGTGAATCGATCGGCAAGCTGGCCACCCTGATCGGCGGAGGCCGGCCGATTCTGCAGCGCTACGGTGATCTCAAACGGGGTCGGCGGTCGACCTGGAACCGGGTGCGCAACAGCTATATCGATCCGACCCTGAAGAACGTGACCTGCGGTGACATCGCGATGGCCCTGCCGGAACGCATCCTGTCCAACATCATCGACGGATTGCAGCAGCTGAATCAGGTGGTTCCCGGTGTGGCAAACGACGAGACCCTGCTCTACGCTCCGGAAATCAAGTTCTTCGCGACCCAGGTCGAAACCGACAGCAACCTGGAGACGGTTGTCAGAGGATTGTTCATGGCCGGCGACGGTCCCGGGGTTGCCGGCAATATCGTGTCAGCCACCGCCACGGCGCTGATACCCGCAAAGGAAATCATCACCAGATACGGAAAAGCCGGCGGGTCTCAAGCGACTGCGGTTCTATCGGGCCATATGCCTGCGGGGACTTAACCCAAACTAGGAACCAGGTTTTCAGCGGAGGCGCTCTGTGTCATGCTGCATCGCGGAGGTTCGCCGGATCAGTGAAAACACTTGTCGACCGCCCAGGCGGCCGCAGACCGACATCCGGATCGACTTTTCACTGATACGGCGAATAAGCCGGAGAGCCGCAGCCTGAAACAGATCGCCGCCGCTTTTCCCGGACTCCCGATACCCCGATAGATGCTAGCAAAACCAGTTACAGAAATCTACAATGTAGTAGTTGACTCTTCAGGCAATTACGCTATAGTTAGTCGCAAATAGGAATCAGTCTCAAGAATAGCGGAAATAACATAAAACCAAACACTTAAGGAGGCTATTATGCAGAAGTGGGAATGTCCGTGTGGTTACATCTACGATCCGGCGGAAGGCGATATCGCCAATGGCGTCGATCCCGATACCGCCTGGGAAGATCTTCCGGACGACTGGGTATGCCCGGTATGCGGAGCCGAAAAGGACGCATTCTGGAAGTATGACGGCTAACCGGAAACGGACCCAAAAAAAAGCCGGGACCGATTATCGGTTCCGGCTTTTTTTTTCTGCAGCCCCTTTTGCAGACAGCTATCCGGTCAGATCTTCATACATCGCTTCGTTGAATCCGATATAGAGATTCTTGCCGATCCGCAAGGTCGGAGCCCGGAGGTTGCCGGTCGGGCCGGTCGCCTTGTTCACGAGTTCTTCTCTGTTCGAGCCGTCCGGCTTGAAGACAAGCCTTTTCCGGCCACTGGCCACATATACGGTATCGGCACCTGACAGAAGACCCCATATTCTGTCCGGGCCGACAACCTGTTTTTTCGCGTCGACTTCTTCCCCAATGGTCATCTTGGAAGCTTCAAAGGCTGCACGGGCCTTTGCACAAGAGTTTCAGCCTTTTCTCAAATACGCCCAGTCTATCGCCATATCTCGCACCCCTCATGCAGCGTCGCCACCCGGTTCGATACCCGGTCCGGCGCGCTATTTGTTCTTTTTTTTCTTCTTCTTGTCTTTTTTCACATCGCAGTCGTTGCAATAGTCCTTATCGGCCTTGCACTTTTTTCCTTCTCCGCCGATCGGGCATCCTCCGCAATGCTTGCCCTTTTTTTCGTACTTGCCGCAGCACTTCTTTTTCAGCTTCTTTTTCTCACCCATCTTTCGCAACTCCACATGTGCCGGTTGGAAAAATTCAGCTACACGACCAGGGAACCAACCGTGAACATCGCCATGATGTAAAGCATGAACATATTGAGCAACATGAACAGAAACCGGTAATTCGGTTCACGCCGCACCACCATCAAAATACTGAAAACAAGAAGCAGCCCGAAGCCGGTGGCACTGATCATGATTCTCAGGCCTACGGGCATGGCGGTCATCATCGCCACCATGGTCTGCAGCACCACCAGCAGTGCAGCCACCCACACTACCGACAGGTATTTCAATACGGGCTCAGCCATCATCCGCGCCAGATTCGGCTGTGTAGAGCACCGATACTGGGACCGATAGCTGAGCAGTACCAGCCAGAAATGCGGGACCTGCCACAGCACCATCGATGCGGTTACCGCGAGAATAGCCGGTGAGAGCACAGTCCCCCCTGCTGCCAGCCAGCCGATATAGGGCGGCATCGCACCGCACAGGGCTCCCGGCACAATCGCCCAGATGGTCCGCTGCTTCAGAGGGGTATAGACGGCATTGTACAGCACCAGCGCCGCTGCGCCGGCAACTACAGCCGGCGCTGACCAGGTTGTCAGATAGAGCAGCAACAGCCCTGCCCCGGAGAGCAATTGTCCCTGCCTGCGGGCGCTTTCAGGGAACAGCACTCCCGAAGCCACCGGGCGTCTGCGGGTACGCTCCATCAAGCGATCGCAGCGGTGTTCCTGGAACGAGTTCAGCGTAGCCCCACCGCACGCCAGCAGCAGAACGGAGATGAACACACCGCACCCCAGCCAGCCGAGCCGTGAGGCGAACAGCACAAAACCGAGCAGCGAAGAGAACGCAACAAGCAGGCACAGCGGAACCTTGGCCGCCTGCAGCCGATATCTGACGGTCCAGAAAAGCGATAGCTGCAGTTCAGCCGACAGATCTTCGGGTTCCCTGTTCACTAATCAGCCTCGAGCCACTTGAGGTATTGGTCTTCTGGAACGATTTTCAACTTGGCCAGCATGGCTGAATGATCGACACCGCAATATTCGGTGCAGAGGATATCGTATTCGCCCACTTTGTCCGCCATGAACCAGGCATAGGTCGGCATTCCCCTGACCGCATCGACCTTGATACGGTACGACGGGATGTAGAAGCTGTGCAGCACATCCCACGACTCGATGTTGAGCTTCACCGCTTTACCCAGAGGCACCACCAGTTCCCCTTCGGTCTCCTTGTCGTTGGGATACATGAATATCCAGGAAAACATCTGCCCCGCCACTTCGATCTCGATAGCGTCTTTCGGCACGTCCCGCAAGCCGATGTATGATTTCCAGCCAACCCAGAACATGGTCAGTGCGATCACCGTGGGCAGCGCCGTCCACACCACTTCGAGGTTGAGGTTGTCCCTGATGTCCACGGGATTGGGATGCCGGCTGCGCCGATATTTGATCACGAAGACGATCATCACCGTGGTAATTCCAACCAGCAGCAACACTGATATGCCAAGAATATACCAAAAGGCCAGATCTACTCCTTTTACAGGATCCATGGCTCCACTCTCCCCGTTCTCTTAGCCTGAATATCTCATGGAAAACAATAATAAAATTTTAAAATAGTCAGTGAGATCAAATTTCACCTGAGATAACTTAAGCCCTTTCACTGAAACAGTTGTGCCTTATAGAATCAATATTGAAAAGACAAAATTTCCACCCTGCGGGCCAGTCGATACGGCCTGCGATCCCGCGTCGCTTTTGGGGAAGGCATCGTACCTCTATAGCCTTCCCCACGTCTCCTTGACTCGCAGGCCGTATCGACTCATCAAACATTTAAGGTCAACGAAAGGCCACGTCCCAGAACGTAAAGCTGATCATGATCGCGAGAACGACCACGGTGCTGATGAAGGAAACCTTGATGACCATACCTTCATACTTGATGTGCATGAAAAACAGCAGAACCAGGGTGGCCTTGCTGGAGGCGACGAAAAGCGCGATCGGCACGTTCAGAAACCCCCAGTGTCTATAGGACACGGCCACCGTAACCGCGGTCAGCAGAACCAGGCCGAGTAGAATCATTCCCAGAAACCGATAGCTGAGCGTATGTTCTTGTTCATGTTCGTTCATGGGCATTCTCCCTTACAGCACCAGGTAGAAGAGCGGAAATACAAAAATCCAGATCAGATCGACCAGATGCCAGTACAAGCCGCTGTTTTCAAGCATCGCATACCGCTCTGCGCTGACCCTGTTGCGCATGACCAGCACCAGCGATATCGCCAGCAGGGTCATGCCGATGATCACATGCAGCCCGTGCAGGCCGGTGATCGTGTAGTAGAGCCCGAAAAAGATGATGAACCCGGGGTCGGCTTCGAGCAGGTGCTCGGAATTGGGATAGAGTCCGTGTTCGAATTTGGCGCCCCACTCGAAGTATTTGTTGATCAGAAAGATCAACCCGCACAGGATCGAAATGACCAAGAGCGTCATCGACTGAATCTTTTTGCTGCGCTGTATGGCGGTAATCGATGCGGCGACTGTGAAACTGGAAAACAGCAGCACGAGCGTATTGGCTGTTCCGAAGATCCGGTTCAGTTCCTTGCCGCCGGACGCGAAATCATCCGGAAATGCATGGAAGTAGACGGCGTACAGCACGAACAGGCCGCCAAACAGGATGATCTCGGAGTAGAGAAAGATCCACATACCGATTCTGACGCCGGTTTTATCGATTGTCTTTTCCATACCTACCCTCTGTTCTGCGCGGCTTTACTGAGCACTTCCGAGAAGTCGTACGGATATTCCATCACGTTCGGGATCTCGACGAAATTGTGCAGCGGCGGCGGGGACGGCACCTTCCACTCGAGCGTCGTTCCGCCCCAGGGATCATCGGAGGCCTGGACACGCTGCCGGAAAGAACTCCAGAGGTTCACGAACATCAGCATGAGCCCAGCAACCATCAGAAAGCCGCCGAATCCGGCGAGGAAGTTACCGGTTTCGAACTGCGGCAGATAATCGAAGTAACGCCGCGGCATTCCCTGCAGGCCAAGAATCAGCATCGGTACGTAGTGGAAGATGAAACCGACCGCCGTCAGCACCGAACCGATATAGGCCTTTTTGAAATCGTACATGATGCCGAACATCTTCGGCCACCAGTAATGCAGCGCGGCAAAGAATGCAAAGCCGGTGCCGCCGAACATCGTAAAGTGGAAATGGGCGACAACGAACTGGGTGTCGTGCACATGAATGTCGGTGCCGGCGGCGCCAAGCACCAGCCCGGTGAGTCCCCCGACCGAAAACAGGTAGATGAACAGCAGCGCCAGCAGCAGCGGCGGCGTCATCAGGATAGAACCCTTGTACATGGTCGACACCCAGGAGAACACCTTGACCGCGGTCGGTATCGCCACCAGAAAGGTGAGCAGCGAGAAGACGAACACCGACACGTCGCTCATGCCGCTGGTGTACATGTGATGCGCCCAGACCAGCGATCCGGCGATGGCGATGGCCATCGACGACACGACAATCCCCTTGTAGCCGAAGATGGCCTTGCGCGAGAAGACCGGGATGATTTCCGAGATGACCCCCATGCCCGGCAGAATCATGATATAGACCGCCGGATGCGAGTACATCCAGAACAGATGCTGATAGAGCAGCGGGTCTCCGCCCTTGTCCGGGTCGAACAGACCGATATGGAGAAACCGTTCGAGCACCACCAGCACGAGCGTAATCGATACCACCGGGGTGGCCAGGATCTGCACCCAGGCAGTGGCATAGAGCGACCAGGTGAACAGCGGGATCTGCATCCAGCCCATACCCTTGACCCGCATGCGGTGAACGGTGGTCACGAAATTAAGGCCGGTGAGCATCGACGACATGCCAAGGATGAAGGCTGCGGTCACCGTCAGCGACACGTTGGTTTCTGTGGTTATCGAAAACGGCACGTAAAAGGTCCAGCCGGTATCGGCAAAGCCGTCGCCGGTAAAAAGCGACACGATGGCGGTGAGTCCGCCGATAACATAGAGATACCAGGAAAACAGATTCAGCCGCGGAAAAAATACATCATCTGCACCGATCTGTATGGGAAGGAAAAAGTTCCCGAAAATCGCCGGGATGGCCGGAATTACGAAGAGAAAGATCATGATCACGCCGTGCAGGGTGAAAAAGGAGTTGTAGATCTCCGGCGGCATGATCGTCTCACCTATAAACATCAGCTCCAGCCGCAACGCCAGGCCGATAAAAATGGCCAGCACCAGCCAGAACATAACCACCCACAGATACATCAGCGCCAGCCGCTTGTGATCGTGAGTCAGAAGCCACGCCTTGATGCCGGTCAGCCCCGGAGGCGATGGTGTCTCATAGAAGGATTTTACCTGTTCCATAACATTCATCCTTTTTGGGAAGGCAACTGGCCCGATTCACCGTTCTCCCGCTTCCTGACAAAACGTATGAAAAACAGCAGAATCAGTGCACCGAAAAGCGAAAGTACCGCAATTTTGACTCCCTGGAAAAACGACTTGTTGGCGTCGGGGTCATAGTTGAAACAGTAGTTCAGCAGCCGCTTGATAGAGGTGGCCGGAACGCCTCTGGCCGCCTCGCTCAGGGCCAGTTCGACGTCACCGGGGATAAAGTTGCCGTATACGTATTTAATGACTCTGCCGTCGGCGGCAACGCTTACCAGGGCCGACGGATGAATGAACGTGCCGTCCTCGAGCGGTTTGAACGTGTATCCGATGGTATCGAGGACCGCGGCGATGTTCTCTTTCGTTCCAGTCAGAAACCGCCACTGATCTGCAGGAAAATCGTCGTGCAGCAGCTTGAGATAGTTGGCCTTGGCGCTGCGGGCGTCTTCCGGACCTTCCTGGTCGTTGAAACTCAACGCGATCACCTGATAATCGCGTCCCGCCTCGAGTCTCATACGGTCGATCGCAAGCGCCAGGTTGGCGAGATTGGTGCTGCAGGAATTAGGACAGTAGAAATAGATCGGCAGCAGTATGGCCGGCCGCTTGATCAGCCCGCCAAGGGTCAGCGTACGTCCGTCTTCGTCGACAAATTCGGTATCAAGAGGCAGGATCGCGCCAGTCTGTTCTTCCAGCCAGACCTTACCTGCTTCTCCGCCATCCGGTCCGCTGGAATCGCTGGAATCCTGGGCCGCCGCCAGCTGATGCAGGCCGAACGCGCAGCAGACGGCGGCAATGAACAAAAACCGTTTCACCCTCGATCGGCGCCCTTATTTGACCGCGCCTGAACCCAGGTTCACGGTAACTTCCGCCCGATTCTTATGGCGTGGCTTGAAACTGTCCCGGTCGGGACCATAGGCAAAAAGCACGACGGTGTCACCGTCCTTGGAAAGCACCGAATCATATTTGTCCCCGGAATCCATCGGAATGGTGAATTCGATGGTTGTCACGCCGCCCTCCTCGGAGCCGCCGACCACGGTCACATCCGAGGTTCCCCCCAGTTCCTCGTCCGAGGAGTGACTGGTGGCCTTGTCTCCGAAATGGTCGACCACTGTGACTTCTCCATCCTTCACGTAGCCCAGGATAAAATTGGCATCCTGCATCTTCTTGCTGGGGTTGAAGCCGACCGCCACCCATCCCTTGGTTTTCGCTGAAACTTTGGCATGCAGTGTGTCACCGTCAATTTTCCATGCAAACGTGGTTCCCTTCTGTTCGATCTCATGATCGTAGTCCGCACCCTGCGCGGTTACGACCCCGCAAATAAAGATCAAACCACACATCATTACAGCCATTGTCCTGTTCATAATGTACTCCCAGATTTGTTTTGACATTTTAGCCTGTTGCCTCACAAGCGCCCCGATAACTGATACTACTTTGTAATACCTATTCATGTAATTACAATGTTCGAATATATTTTATTGGCACAACACTATTTTAGTTGACAAACCGGCCTCGTCAATTAGACTGGCAGTAATAATAACTATTACTAGTAACGCATATTACTGCTTGCTGCAACAACCAGATTGATGTTTAATGGTCTGACAAACGCTA